>NZ_DATCVJ010000202.1:0-16091 GCF_036566945.1 Chitinophaga sp.
TTCAATATAAAATTGATCTTCTCTTTTACACAGATTAACGTCCACCACCAATCCCAAATGACTAACTGCTTTATTGGGAATTTCATCCATTAGTTTTTTATAACAATCCACTCCAATGACTATTCCACTATCATCAACGCCAATCAGTAGTTTCCCCCCTTGTGCATTGGCAAAGCCACATATCCATTTAAGATGTTCATCCTTCCAGGACTGCTTGTACTCAATATTTTGATGTTCTGGCATAAAGATTATTTAATTAGAGAGAGAAATAAATCCAGGCCTGAGTAGTTATAGGTTTCCCACCAAGGCATAGCTGATTCATTGTAGGCTTGGCAGATCGTTGGATTAACTTGATACCACCACCTAACACTGCAAAATTACCTGCATTCCCCCCGCCACTTTACAATAAAATGTAAAGAAAAACGGAATCACAAAAAAGCCTCCAGATCTCACGACCTGGAGGCTCTCCAAAAATCTTCTCCGCCACTACTGCTTCCACACATTATCCTTCTCATTCGCATCCATGAACAAATTTCCATCCAGCTTAATTGCCTGTACATCCTTTGTGTAAGGCACATTCAGCGTTATTTCTTTTGCATTCGCCTTCCATACGGCCGGTGTTTGATGCACAGTTTTTGTAGTGCCATCTTTGAAAGTAATCACTACATCAAAAGGAATAGCGAAACCACCGGTATTGACTATACGAAGTGATGCTTTTTTGGCATTCAGTTTCACGTCTGTCAGGGTAAGATCTATATAGTTGTTGCTGAAGAACCAGTTATTCCAGAACCAGTTCAGGTTTTGTCCGGCAGCGGTATTGATAGAATAAAAGTAATCCCAGGGAATAGGATGTTTACCATGCCAGTTGTTCATATAGGCATGCAAACATTTTTTAAACAGCTCATCTCCGAGCATGTCTTTCAATGCGAGATAAGACAAAGACGCTTTTCCGTAGGAATTACTGCCGTAGCCCATCCCGCTCACCTGGTTGGACATAGAAATAATTGGCTGATCTTCTTCTGTGGAAGGATCGTGGGTATATCTGTTCACCCTGAATTTCCGGTAGAAATTATCTGCCGTTTCCTTTCCTTTTTCTGCGATACCGATCAGGTATTCGAAGGTGGTGGCCCAGCCTTCGTCCATAAAGGCATAACGGCTTTCGTTGATGCCCATATAAAAGGGAAAGTAAGTATGTGCTATTTCATGGTCCTGTACCAGCTGGGCAAAACTGAGGTCATTGCCTGCGGAGCCATCATTTACCATCATAGGATATTCCATGTCTGCATACCCTTGCACGGCAGTCATCACAGGAAATGGATAAGGTACACCCGGCCATTGATGAGAGAACCAGTTTAATGCATTATGAGAAAATGCGACAGAGTGATGAAAGTCTGCCGAGGAATCATTGTAGGCTGCCTGTATGCTGGAACGGCGCATGGTGCTGCTATCTACCACCACACTGGCGGCATCCCATACATAATGATTACTGGTAGCATAAGTAACGTCTGCAATATGCGTGGCACTAAATTTCCAGGTATTGTGCTCCTGTTGTTGGGTCACTGCTCCCTGCGCCATTTCCTGCCGGTTGGCAATATGCGCGGTGGTATCTGAAGTGAAAGAGCGTTGCAGGCGGTTCGCAATAGCCGGACGTAATACTTCTGTGGGATTTTGCAAGGTACCGGTACCCCATACTACAAAATTCTTAGGCACGGTAACGGCTACGTTGTAATCGTTGAAGTCACTGTAAAATTCTACCCGGTCGGTATGCTCTATACCATCCCAGCCGTTATAGTCGTCGTACACAGATACTCTCGGATATGCATACGCCATAAATGCGGTAGTACTATCTATCATGCCTTCTCTGCCACTCAACACCGACAAATCATAATGCCAGTTGATACGCAGGTGAATACTATCTTTCGCCGGTAGTGGTTTTGGCAATGCCACCCATGCTGTGGTGCCTACATCATTATTGAATTTTACTGGAGTTCCTTCAATCACCAAACCATCTATGCTTACGCCGTCCGTCAAAAAGTCTTTACTCACATAGCCGGAACGGGGCGCCTGAAATTTGTGAAGATTACAAATGAGCCGCAGCATCATTCCTTTCAGCGCATCCGGACTGTTGTTCACGTAGGTGATCGTTTCCACGCCCGTTACGGTTCTATTTGGCGGGTTCACCGAGAGTTCAATATTATAGATGCCTTTGTTCTGCCAATAAAGCTTACCCGGCGCGCCGCTCTTGTCTCTTGTCTGATTTGCATATGCCTGTTTAATATTACGGGGCATATACAATTCCTGTGCTGTTGCTATCGTGCTAACACCTAATAACAACAGCAGGCTATACATAATTCTGTTCATACTGGTCTGCTGATTTCAAGGGATAAAAATAGGAAAAGTCAATGGAAAGGAAGTACAAGTTACGGCTCAGAAAAAATAGGATTCTATTTTCTGTGCCAGTCGGGATAAAAATTCATTGGGAATATGATCATGGGAAGCCCTGAGTTTCCCGCTTTCATCGGGCCGGAAAGTGACCTGGTGGCTGTCTATCTCCACCATGTATGTTTTTTCCTTATCATTGCCGGGTAGTATATGGTAGTCTTTACCATCCAAATGAATGATTGCCTTTTCCATAGCAGTAATTTTGTAATGAAGTTAACTAATTATGCCGGACCGCTAAGATAAAAACGATCACTACGTGTACTAAAAACGAACATATTAACAATATAAACAAACTATAAATACATTTATTATCAAATAAATTATATCCGGTATAATTTTCCCGTTATCCTGGTTTCAAATTTCATAAGAATGCAGCTGTTAAAAATCACGTTCCGTAATCTGCTAAAAAACAAGGGGTATTCGGCGATTAATATTATTGGTCTTGCAGTGGGCATGGCTGTTACCCTTCTGATTAGTTTATGGATATGGGATGAGCTGTCATTTGACCACTGGCATGATCATCATCGCCGCATTGCACAGGTGATGGATGTACAAACCCTCAACGGAGAAAGCAATACCAGCGAGTCTGTTGCTATACCTTTGGCAGATGAACTTCGCAACAATTATGCAAATGACTTCAAGCATGTAGCGATACTTTTTCCCAACTTTACCCATGCGGTAGCAGTAGGTGATAAAAAATTATCCCAGTCGGGTGTATGGGTGCAGCCTGATTTACCGGAGATGCTGACCCTGAAAATGATCAGTGGCAAAAGAGATGCATTGAAAGATCCTTCTTCAGCGCTCATCACGCGTTCCCTGGCGAAGGCTTTATTTGGAGATACCGACCCTACCGGCAAAGGCTTCCGCCTCGATAACCGCACCGACTTGCAGGTGGGGGGCGTATTCGAAGACCTGCCACAAAACACTACTTTCCACGGCACACAGTTGTTTCTTTCCTGGGATAAAGCCATCAGCACACTTCCCTGGCTCAAAGATGCACAGACCCAATGGGATAACCGCTACTGGAAATTATATGTAGAGCTGAATGATCACGTAGATATCGACAAAGCCAATGCCCATATCAAAGACATTGCGCAAAAACATATCAAGGGAGGCACGGAAACATTATTGCTGCACCCTATGAATAAATGGCATTTGTACAGCGAGTTTAAAAACGGACAGGTTTCCGGCGGCAGAATAAAACTGGTATGGCTGTTTGGTATCATTGGCGCCCTCGTACTGCTGCTGGCCTGCATTAACTTCATGAACTTAGCCACGGCCCGCAGCGCCAAACGATCTAAAGAAGTTGGTATCCGCAAAGCCATAGGCTCTACGCGTACACAGCTGATCTGGCAATTTCTCAGCGAGTCGTTGTTGTTATCCTTCTTTTCTTTTGTACTGTGTATTGGCATCGTATATACGTTGCTGCCGCTGTTCAACCAATTAACGGAAAAGCAACTCAGCATCCCGTTTGCACAACCCTGGCTGTGGATAGCGATGATAGGCTTCACGGCATTCACCGGTCTGATGGCAGGCAGCTATCCTGCTTTTTACCTGTCTTCTTTCCGCCCCGTTAAAGTATTAAAAGGAAATGCAACGACAGGGCGCTTTTCCCTACTTCCCCGCAATACCCTAATGGTAGTGCAGTTCAGCGTATCTATTGCTTTGATCGCCGGCACGGTGATTATTTATCAGCAGATCCAATATGGCAAAAACCGGCCGGTAGGATATAACCGGGAAGGACTAATCAATGTGACCATGAGCACCGGCGAAATGTATGGCGCCCCCTATGATGCGCTAAGAAATGCATTGCTGGAAACCGGTGCAGTGGCAGATATGGCCAAATCTGATATTCCTTCTACGCAAAGTCCAGGCTATAATACTGAGGTGACCTGGAACGGCAAAACTGCCAATGCCAAAACACCCATTGGTGTAATTGGGGTAACGCACGACTATGGCCATACTATTGGCTGGCAAATCAAAGAAGGACGTGATTATTCGAGAAGCTATGCTACAGATACCGGCACCCTTATCTTAAATGAATCTGCCGTAAAACTCATGGGGCTTACACATCCGGTAGGAGCCGCCATTTATTTAAACGGGCAGCCCCGTATCATTACCGGTGTAGTGAAAGACATGATCATGGAATCGCCTTACGCGCCCATTGCGCCTACTATTTTCAGTCTGCAATATGGTATGATGAATGCCATGACGGTACGCATCAATCCCACCATGCCCATGCACGAAGCGCTGGCCAAAATAGCGCCGGTGTTTAAACGATTTAATCCGGGAGGTCCATTCGATTATACCTTTACAGACGATGCCTATGCACAAAAGTTTTCGGATGAAGAACGCATAGCCAGACTGGCTACCGTGTTCGCCGTACTTGCCATTTTCATTTCCTGTTTGGGCGTACTGGGACTGGCGTCTTTCATGGCGGAACAACGCACCAAAGAAATCGGTATACGGAAGGTATTGGGCGCGTCTATCGCCAATGTATGGATGCTCCTGTCAAAAGATTTTGTAAAGCTGGTTATCATCTCCCTGATAATAGCCGCTCCTGTTACGTGGTACTTTATGCAACAATGGCTGCAAAATTACCCCTACCACATCACGGTATCGGTATGGCTTTTTGTAGTGGCGGGCCTCAGTACCGTACTGGTTACACTGCTAACGGTCAGCTATCAGTCTACCAAAGCCGCGTTAATGAATCCGGTAAAAAGCCTGAAAACGGAATAAATGGGATTAAAGTGGCTGATTTAAATACTGTCTGTGCCGGCAAAAGATATCACATTCAATTGCTCAACTCTGATACTGCGCGGCAATACTTTTTCCGGTAGTCCTGTGGTGTTAAACCAGTAATGCGTTTAAACACCTGCCGGAAGGTTTTCAGATCGTTATAACCGGCGTTATACATCAGCGTGCTGATGTTCTGGGTATTTCTCTCCAGCTCTTTTTTGGCAGATTCAATCTTCACCCGCTGCAGGTATTCCAGTGGCGTATTTTGTGTGGCCACTTTAAAGCGACGAATAAAATTCCGTTTACTCATGTTCGCCTGTTCCGCAATTTGTTCTATGGAAATCTGCTGATCGTAGTGTTCTTCAATAAATGCCTGTGCCTTCAGGATGTCTTCATCTTCATGACGGCGTTGCCCCTGGAATACGGCAAAGTGCGCCTGATTAACCCGGTCCATATCAATAGAAAACATTTTGCTGGTCCAGATACTCACTTCCCGGCCGCAAAACTTCTCTATCAGGTATAACACCAGGTTCAGGGAAATAAAAGCGCCGCCGCTGGTATAAATGCCTTCCTGGTCTGTCATCACCCTGTCTGGCAGCACGTTGATATCCGGATACCGGGTGCGCATATCTTCCAGGGCCATCCAGTGCGAGGTGCATGACTTCCCTTTCAGCAACCCTGCTTCTGCCAGGAAGTAGCTGCCCAAACACAAACTGGCGATCTCCGTGCCGCAGGCGTGCATGGTGCGCAGCCAGTCTACCATTGCTTTGTTTTTGTGCAGCACCACTGTAGGATCTCCTTCAAAAGCCGGCGCCATAATGAGATCTGTCTGCTTTACCTCATCAATGGTTTTGTAACAAATAAACTGTGCCGGCATATGTAGTTGAATATTCTTCATCTTCTCGCTGACCAGCTCCAGGTGAAAGGCCGGTTCCCGGCCAGTCTCCACCATATAACGGTTCACTCCCAACAACATATCCATTACACTGGACACAGAAGATAAAATAGCGTCTTCGTAAATCAGCAAGGAAACTGTCTTCATGGTAATTCGTGTATGATACACTACAAAAATAATCTATTCCGCTGGCACAAATGCCCCCTAAATTAGGCGTGTTTGCACAGGTGAAATTTGCTTTTAACAAGGGAGATTTGTAAGACCTAAAATAATAAAAATCATGAGTACAAACGTAACGACTGGTTTTGCACATAAAATTGTTGAAGCCCGTCCCACACCCAAAGTAGTTTCTCCGGAAGAATGGCAGGCCGCCCGGACAAAATTCCTCGAAAAAGAAAAACAATACACCCATCTGCGCGATGAGCTTACCCGCGAACGGATGGAACTCCCCTGGGAAAAGGTAGAAAAAGACTATGTCTTTGATGGTCCGGAAGGAAAGGTAAGCCTGTCCGACCTCTTTGACGGCCGCAGCCAGCTGATCGTCCAGCATTTTATGTTTGGTCCCCATGAAACCATTGGTTGTGTAGGCTGCTCTTTCGCAGCAGATTCCATCAATGGTGTGCTGCCACACCTGGAGCACCACGACGTTTCTATAGCGGTGATATCCAGGGCGTCTTTGCCGGTGCTGGAGGCTTTTAGAAAACGCATGGGCTGGAACTTCAAATGGGTGTCTTCCGGCGGCAGTGATTTCAACTACGACTATCACGTATCCTTCCGGAAAGAAGACCTCGAAAAGGGGCAGGTATATTACAACTACGGCATTGTGGAAAATTTACCTACTCATCTGGAAGACCTGCAGGGTATCAGTGCTTTTTACAAAGATGAAGATGGTAATATCTACCACACTTATTCGACCTATGGCCGTGGTGGCGAATTACAGCTGACCACTTACAACTACCTGGACATTGCGCCTTTGGGCCGTAATGAAAAAGGGGAAAACGGTGATCTAACGGCCTGGGTGCGTCATCACGACAAATACGATGCGAAAGGACATGTAGATAATACAGGCAGATATCACGAAGATGAAACGGGTTCCTGTTGCCATTCCGAAGAAAAGGCATCATGAAAACAAATTGTTCCTGCGGTGGCGCTACGGGCAGCGACACCCGCAAAACAACGGTTGTGCAGACCACAGGTCCGCTGACATTCCGGCAACGTATCGTTAAAACAGTGCGGTGGTTATTACCGGGAATTACCCTCGCACTGTTGCCGAAATGTCCTATTTGTCTGGCTGCTTATGTAGCACTCGGTACAGGAATCGGGCTTTCTGTTACCGCTGCTACCTGGCTGCGGACAGGACTTGTGGTGTTGTGCATCGGATCACTCACTTACCTCGTGCTAAACAAGGTATTGTCGGCATATAAACGGCACAGACAAGGGTGATCATTGTCCCAGTTCAATATTAAACAGCATTAGTTCTGCCGTCTCACCGGGCGGCTGAATAGTGCCCTGTAAAGTAAATCCAGACCGCTCCAGCAGTCGCACCGACCGGTGGTTATCCGGTTGGGTGATGGCAAACAACCGGGGTAATTCCAGTTGTTGTTTTGTATAGGCCATTGTAGCCGTAGCGGCTTCATAAGCATATCCCTTCCCTTCTGCCTGCGGCAAAAAAGCAAATCCCAAATCGGGTTGCTCCAGGTATCTTCTCTTAAATAATCCACAAATTCCAATAGGATTTCCGGTTTCTTTCAACACTACTACCCACGCACCATATCCCTGTTCTGCGTATAGGCGTAACAGGTTGTTCATAATATACCGTTGCGCATCTGCGAGCGTTCTGATCTGCCGGTCGCCGATATACTGCAGCCAGGAGGGCGTATTCAGCAACTCCAGGACGAAAGTATCATCGGAGGCAGCGAACGTGCGCAATTGTAACCGGGGCGTTTCAAATAAAACTTTCATGCAAACATTTTATTACGACTCCTTACAAAGTATAATTTTCCGGTGAAGAGAACAAATAACCATCCCTTGTATAAGAATTTTAGGATTTATTTATCGATATCCTTCGCTCAGAATTGAACGCCCCTTGTGCAAAAACGGACAGTTTCTTACCTTGATAAATTATAATTCATTGATTTTTAAATCGTCTATTTCTGGCACTGCGTTAGTGCCCCCTGTTCCATACTCTAAATTAATATGCTCAAAAGCTACGTCCTTACTGCATTTCGTTTTCTTCAGAAAAACAGGTCTTTTAGCTTCATCAACATCTTCGGATTAGCTACAGGTACGGTGTGTTGTTTGTATATGCTCCTCTATGTGCGGGAACAGTACAGCTATGACCAGCATTATAAACAGGCGGAAAACATTTACCGCATCAACTCCTCGTTAAAAAGAGCGGGAGATGTGCACAACGCTGCCACTACTTCTCCCCCCATAGCGCCGGCATTAAAGAATGATTTCCCGGAAATACAGCAATACACCCGGATCTCCATCCCTATGTCGGATAACCGGCAGCTGCTGCATTACCAGGATAAAGCCCTCTATGTTACGCAAGGCGCCTATGTGGACTCTACCTTCTTCGATATTTTTACTTATCATTTTGTTAGCGGACAGGCCGCTACAGCATTGTCCGGCCCCTATACGGTAGTGTTGTTACAAAGCGTGGCAGAAAAACTTTTCGGCAGCACCGACCCTACCGGAAAAATCATCCGGATAGAAAATGCCGGTAGTACACACGATTTTAAGGTAGATGGTGTAGTGGATGAAAGTCTGGGTAAATCACATATTCAGGCGAATGTATTCTTTTCCATGAACAGCGGTGGCATCGGTGATTTCATCCTGCAAAATGATTCCTGGGCCAGCAATAACTTTGTGTCGTCTTATGTAAAGCTAAACCCTGCAAGCGATCCCGCAGCACTGGAAAAAAAGCTACCGGCCTTCCTACAGCAACACGGCGGGCAACAATTAAAAAGTATAGGCATGGAAAAAGTGCTGCACCTGCAACCCATACGGGAGGTGCATACCAGCACCACCTACGATCTGGGTCTGGGTAAAACGGTGAGTACCCGTTTCCTGTACCTGCTGCTGTTGATCGCCGTACTGATACAGGTGATTGCCTGCATCAACTTTATGAACCTCTCTACTGCGCGTGCAGCTAAAAGAGCAAAAGAAGTAGGCATCCGCAAAGTAATGGGTGCTAAAAGAAATGATCTTATCCAACAATTCCTGGGAGAATCTTTATTGCTATCGGCCATCGGGGTGCTGCTGGCACTGCCCCTGCTGGCATTGGCGCTCCCTTATCTGAATATGGTCACGCAGGCAGATGTAACCCTGGACCTGCTCAGCGATTACCGGCTGTGGTTAATGATCACAGCATTAATTGTGACCACCGGCCTCGTAGCCGGTAGCTATCCTGCCTTCTATCTTTCTGCCTTCAACAGCATTAAGGTGATGAAAGGAAATTTCAGCAATCAAATTTCCGCTGCCGGCATCCGTCGTTCATTGGTGGTATTTCAATTTGTATTGTCTATTGTGCTCATCACCGGTATTATTACTATTTACAGCCAGTTAAACTATATCAAAAGCAGGGACCTTGGTTTTGAAAAAGATCAACAACTGGTGCTCAGTTTTCATACCCAGGACGCCAAAAGCAAGATGACTGGCCTGGCAACCGCCTTACGGCAGCTACCGGAAATAAAAGCAGCGGGCATGTCTAACAACTACCCCAGTCAGTTTGTATTTAACGATATGCACATCCACACCGCTGTCACTAACGTGAACGATGCGGTGGAAACGCAGTATATGCTCACCGATGAAAAATTTTCTACCGCCATGGGTATACAACTCAGTGCCGGCAGGGATTTCCGGGCTGCTGATTCGGGCCGTGTGCTGATCAATGAAACCATGGCACGACAACTCGGATTGAAAACAGCTACTGCTCCGGGTCAGCGCATCTTTTCCCAGTCTGCCGAAGCGAGTACCCCTGTTAGTTTTGAAATAGCCGGGGTGATGAAAGACTTTAACTACAACTCCCTGCATGATAATGTACGTCCGTTCATGCTGATGTATGATACGGATCCTACTGACTTCTCCCATATTATCATCAACAGTAACAGCAAAAACTATAAAGCACTGCTGGGCAAAATTTCGGCTACCTGGAAAAGCTTTCTGCCCAATGTACCTTTTGAATATGTGTTCCTGGATGAAGCGGTACAACAGCAGTATGAAACGGAAATCACGCTTTCCCGCATCATCAACTACTTCACCCTCATAGCTATCCTGATTTCCTGTTTGGGTTTATTTGGTCTTGCCGCTTTCAGCGCCGAACAAAGGAAAAAAGAGATTGGTATCCGCAAAGCGCTGGGCGCCAGTGTAGCCGGCATCGTTAGACTACTGTCTGGCGATTTCCTCAAACTGGTGTTGATTGCTTTACTCATTGCCACACCTATTGCCTGGTATGCGATGAGTCAGTGGCTCTCGGCCTATGCCTACCGGATTTCCATACAGTGGTGGATGTTTGCCGGTGCAGGATTGCTCGCCAGCCTCATTGCCCTTGTTACCGTAAGCTTTCAGGCTATCCGGGCAGCACTGGTTAACCCGGTAAAAAGCCTGCGGGCAGATTAGTTTCTGATACCGGGCCGAACAAAAAGACAAACGGCATGTTTAATGAAATATAGAAAGACCATTGGTCAACTGGCTGATGGTCTTTTTAAATTTTCAGCCCGTGATCTATACTCCAAGCTACCAATATCGCCCCATCCTGTTTATCCTGTTATTGCTATGTATTTATTTCCCTGCCCGGGCTCAAACAGATAGCATTTCTCCAAAAACAGATAGCGTACCTCCGAAAAAGGTATCCAAATTTGATAAATTCAATAAAAAAGCGGAGGCGCTTTTTAAGATCATTCCGGTACCGCTCTACTCTTATACCACTGAGGCCGGCCATATTGTGGGGCTGGCAAAATATAACCTGCTGCATTTTTCAAAAAAAGATACCATCTCCAAACCTTCCAAGTTATCGGAGGTCTTTACGGTATCCAGCAATGGCCGGATCAATGCTTCCGTATCTACCGAAATGGTGCTGAAGGAAAACAAGTACGTGATCATGAGTTATGTCAACTATAAGAAGCAACCGGAATACCTTTATGGCATCGGCAATGATATTTCGGAAGACGTTTTCGAAGAAGTGCAATACAGCCGTTTCCAGTTTTCGGCCACCGGCTTGCGGCAGTGGTTTAAAAACTTTTATGCCGGACCGGCCATCACCATATCCGATTACTTCAGTGTGCAGCCGGACAGCAACAGCTTCCTGATCCGCGACAATGTTCCCGGGCTGGAAGGTGGGTTCTCCTTTGGTGTGGGTATTTCTACCGCCTTCGATAATCGTGATAGCCGTTACAACCCCTCCAAGGGCGCTTATGCCATTAGCACGGTGTTGTATCATCCTGCTTTTCTGGGCAGTGCTTACCAATATACCCGGCTCGACATAGATTTGCGCAAATATTTCAATCCCTGGCTGAAACATGTGATTGCCATACAGGCTACCACTACGTTTACGCATGGGGATGTACCTTTTTACGAACTGGCAGAAATGGGCGGCGACAGCAAAATGCGGGGCTATTACATGGGCGCCTACCGGGATAATGTATTGGTAGATGGACAGCTGGAATATCGTGCACCTATCTGGAACATTTTTGGCGCCACCGCCTGGGTGGGTACCGGCCGCGTAGCCGACAGCTACAGTGATTTATCGCTGGACGGTTTCCATCTTTCGTATGGCCTGGGCATACGGATTCGGGTAGACAGTAAAAACAATACCAACCTGCGTTTCGATATGGGCTTCGGGCCGGGCAACTGGCGGGGCTTCTACATTAATTTTGCTGAAGCCTTTTAAAGGCCGCTATGATCGATCACTACTTTTCCAAAATATTTGCCTTCCATGTAATAAGCAAATGCGGCTGCCGCTTCTCTGAAATGAAATACACGATCTATTACCGGCTGCAGATGATGTACCCGAACAAGGTTGATCATTTCCTGAAACTGCGCCTTGCTGCCAATTGCCACAGGTCTTAGGTTGACCATGCCGTACAGGATCAGGTTAATATTAAACAATACCGGTTCGTTGGCCACACTACCGATCATGGCTACTTCTCCTTCCATGCGGGCGGAGCGGATTGATTTTTCTGCCGTACCGGCGCCTCCTACTTCTACCACATGATCTACGCCTTGTCCACCTGTGAGGGCGCGTACTTCCAGGTGCCAGTCTGGTTGCGTCACATAATTAATCACTTCATCGGCTCCCAGTGCTTTGAGTTTCGCGGCCTTTTCCTCACTGGAGGTGGTGGCAATCACACGGGCGCCAGCCGCTTTCGCCAGTTGTAGAGCAAACAGGGACACCCCGCCAGAACCCAGTGTGAGCACGGTTTGACCAGCTACCAACCCCCTACCGCCAGTGAGTGCATTCCAGGCGGTTAAGCCTGCGCAGGGCAATGCGGCGGCTTCTATATAAGACAAGTGCGGAGGAATCTGCAACACGGCATCTTCCGGCAGCACCGCGTATTCCGTCAGCATACCATTCATGGAGCCTCCCAATTGTGCGGCGTAGTCTAATGCAAAAGGACCATCTACCCACTCCGGAAATACCTGTCCCACTACACGGTCGCCCACTTTCACGCGGGTAACAGCTTTGCCGATGCCCACTACTTCTCCGGCGCCATCGCATAATGGTACTACATCCGGTCTTACGGGTAACGGATAAAACCCTTTCAGGATCATGATTTCCCTATAATTGAGGGAGCTGGCTTTTACCTGGATCAGCACTTCGCGGGGGCCGGGAGTGGGAATGGTATGATCTTTCAACGTTAGTCCGGATAGTCCTGCGCCTAAGTTTACATGGTAGCTTTTCATAAATACTTTTTTTATCGTATATCCATGACGGATATGAATACAAATGTGCGCCGGTATCTTTACTTTTACAATAACGAACAAAAATGTTCGGATATAGTGAAAACGTAAAAAGTGCACTATGAGAAAGGTACAGTCCACCAATTTTGAAAACAGGCAGAAGATCATTGCCGCCTGCCCCATATCCTACACCTTGTCGCTTATTGAAGGGCGGTGGAAACCGATGATATTGCATCAGCTGTTTTCCGGCGTATGCCGGTACAGCGAAATAAAAAAAGCTATTCCTATTATCACAGAACGCATGCTCACAGCGGAGTTGAAGGAGCTGGAGCTGCGGGAGCTATTGCATCGCACTTCGTACGAAGCAGCGATGCTGAAAGTAGAATATCGTTTAACGGAACGCGGAGAATCACTGCGGGCGGTATTTCAGCAGTTGTGGCAATGGGGTAAAGCAGATAAAATTGTACATGTCACATCTGCATTACAATAATGCACTGTATCTGACAGGTTTGATGTATTCCGTGTGGTACCCGTGCAGCTGCCTTCACTGGCTTCGTCCATTACTCTTCTCCTGCCAGCCGGTTCAACTGTTGCTGGTAGTCATATTGCAGGTCTTCATGCTGCGCGGCAATCACCTTCCCTATTTTTTTGAGTTGCTGTTCATAGAGGTTATTTAATTGAACACTATAGGAAGATAGTAAACCTGCCAGTTTCATTTTAGTACAGAAATAGATCAGGAGTTCTGCTTCGGCTTGTTTGGAAGCAGTATAGCGTATATGCTTATTCGTTATCCGCAGTATTTTTCTTAACCGCTTTTTGGCGTGGTATAATTTATCGCCGGCCATTTCTGCAAACCCTCTATCTATTTCTTCTTTTACGGACTCCACATATCCTTGTTCGTTATGTGCTTCAAACATCAGATAGGTGAGCAGCTCCTTATTATCGTTTTTATATTTGGCCAGGCGTAAGCACAGGGCCGACAGTTCTGCCGGCGACAGTGTATTCAGTTCTTTCTTTATTTCGCTGATAGTAGCAGCTTTCATAATTTATTGATCGGATGATTCCCGCGAAGTTACTATCTATTCTGCAGCTGGCGTAGCCTCTTTACGTTCTGTACCATCTTTGCGTTCCAGCCAGGAATTAAAAATAGTATAGAACACCGCTACAATGATGGCGCCTTTAAACATGCCGGTAAAGCCCCAGGCAGCCACCCCACCTATTACCCCGATGAACAGCACCAGGAAAGGGAGTTTACCGCTTCGGGCAATCAGCACAGGTTTTAGAATGGCTTCTCCTACCAGGATGCCGGCGCCATAAATGGCAAGGAACACCGTCATGCCGGTATGACCTTGTGTGGCCATCCAGATGGTCAGCGGCACCCATACCACGAGCGGACCTATCTGTATCACTACCAGGAAAAAGATCAGGGCCGACAGTCCCAATGCAAAGGGGATACCCGCCACAGTAAGTCCTATCCAGGCTACGATAGCGGTGATAAATGCGGTGCCCATTACACCAATGGAAACACCTTTTACTGCCATGGTAGTGGCATTCAGCAAATCAGCGCCATCTTTACGGCCCAGCAAATGCTGCGCTGCCGCCCGGATTGGTCTGACTGCTTTTTCTCCCCCTACCAGGAAAAAGGCGGAGACAATAATCCCAATGATCAGCTGTACCGCCGTACCAATAATACCAGCCCCGCTGCTCACGATATGATTCAATACCAGTCTTATAGGCTGTTCATGTGTATTCAATGTTTCCTTGGGGCTCTCCTGCATATGCAGCCAGAAAGAATTAATTTCTGCTCCTATATAAGGTAAGTTTACTACCCAGGCCGGTAACGGCGGCAACCCATTGTCCCGTACATCCCTTATCCAGTGCAGCGAATCCCGGACATGCGCACTCATCTCCGCAATGATATAAGTAACGGGCAATGCAATGATGGCCACCAGCGCAATAGCGTATAAGGTAGCTGCCAGCTTTCTCCGACCACCCAACCAACGTACCATCCGCTCAAACAGCGGATGAAAAGAAACGGAAAAGATCAGTGCAAAAGTGAGTACCCCGAAAAATAAATGCAATACCTGGTAGAGTGCCAGCAGTAACGCCAGCAGTAATAACAGTACCAGGATGGACTCAATCATGTTTCGCGACGCTGGCCGGAGGTGGTTGTTCATACCAGGATTTTTTAAAAACAAGGAATGGCTTACTTCATAAATATAAGATTCCTTATTTAGTTAACCGGCAACTATCTCCACGTTTCGGAGAAATGGCGCCACCGTATTGGGTTATCTTCACCCCACTACCGCTCGCCCACCTTTGTTAGCGTCAGAATGATGACAACGACAATTTCATAAACTGCAACACTTCTTCATTCACATCTTCCGGCAGGTACATCCGGAAATGATGGTTAAACTGATGGGCATCTCCCGGTACCTGTGCTATTTTCTGGAAACATAAATTATCCGGATAGGCTTTTTTGAAAGGGAAAACAATGTGCACAAAATTCTTTCCCAGTTGTGTTATCCAGGCAATACGGTGATCGTTGATACCTATACCCAGCATAGATTTGGTAGGATACAGATAGATCTGCTGCTCCAGTTGTTGATACTGTTGCAGCAAGTGATGCAAGAGGGCGAGTGTAACGTCGGATTTTCCGGCGATGAACGCTTTAGTCAGCGGATCTTTGGAGGTGGAGAGGATAGATGTGGGCATCCCGTTTTTTGGGAAGCAAGGTAGGAAAAAAAGCAAATAAGGGGAACCCAATCCGTACCCATTAACAGAAACTCGCGGATACGGTACTCCTCTACTAATTATTACGGGGGTAACAATTTCGGCTTATTCAGCGTTCATATCTTACCTAATCTCCCCTTGTCCCAAAATGTTCCGCCCTTCATCAAAAGTAAACTTCGTCCCAGCTTTAAAATGACTATCATCTATCATTCCCTTTATAAAAGTAATCTCAACATTACCTTTTGAGCCTGGAGGAAAATAGTCTGAGCTTATGAGTTTAATAGTACCCGATATTTTTGTTCTCGCACCTGGAAAATTAAACAACGGCCTATAGCCACTATTAAAGGGTGTTCTCCGTGATTGGTTATCTAAAAATAAT
>NZ_DATCVJ010000203.1:0-12256 GCF_036566945.1 Chitinophaga sp.
ACGAAAAAAATAAGTAGCTATTTATGCAGAAACCTTTGCAGCAAATACTATCTTCAATGTTACAAGTGTATATGCGACCCAATAAACCATATCGGTATTTTGCACACCTGGCCGTCTGGATGGCCCTGATACTACTATACACCTATCCATCGATAAAAGGAATGTTGTCCAGTTTTTTGTTATTCAAATGGGTAGCAGTAAAATATGTGATATATGGCTTTATTAATTTTCAGTTGTTTTACCTGCTGGTATTCGTTTTGCTGCCCACCGTGGTGAGAAAGAAGCAGTACCGGCGTATGATCCTGTACACCATTGCATCGGTGCTGGGGTTTTCTGTATTCAAATATCTCATCGGCTATTTTATCTTCCCTGACGAAGTATTGTTCAGGGCTATTCCTTTGAGGATGATGTCATCCATGATTGCACCGGTGAAGCCGATGACGTTCCTGCAATATTTGCCGTTGACCATACAGGTAGGTACCGGTGTGGCGTTGCTGGCGTGTAGTTACCGCCTTTTCCTGGAGTGGCGAAATGCGGTGCCGGAAGACCGGTTGCTGGCCGATACGGCAGCTCATGCCCGCCGCCGGTATGAGCGTATGCAGGAAGGCTCCAGGCAGTTGTTATATAATTTGCAGCAACTGGCGCCGTTATTAGAAGACCCCGCAAAACGTGAAAAGGAAGGTACACGCGCCATGCTGTTGTTGTCGGATTTGTTAAGATATATGTTATACGATAAAGCCCTGGAAAATGAGAAGGTGAGTTTTAAAAAAGAGTTGCTAAATTTTGAACGCTACATAGAATTACGTAACCTATGCCATCCGATGCAATCCATTGTTGTACAGATGACCGGTGATGAACCGGCCGGGCTGGTGGAAGCATTGCGTTTGCAATATCTGACGGAAAAAAAGATGCGTGAATGGCAGGGGATTCCAGGACGGTTGCTGATTACCCTACATATTTCCAATGACACCGTATCCTTGTCTGTGACGCCGGAAAGTTCCACCCGGCATATCTCTCCGGATAAAATAAATATATACCCGGCTAATGCTTAGTATCCGTAAAAATATCATAGAATTTTTTGTGCTGATGCTGGTATGGATGGTATTGGTATATGGACTGAATGTTATCACGGTGGTACATCGTACCTCCCTGGTGATGCAAAATTTTCATATTAATTATGGGCTTTTTGGGATGCTGAACTTCCTGCTGTGTTATGTTTATCTGCGCTGGGTAGTGCCTCCGTTCCTGCAATACAATAATTGGGGCCGGCTTTTGCTCACCGTGATACCCTTAATGACAGGCAGCATTGTACTGAAGTACCTGATAGCCGATACCTTTTTTCGGGATATTATTTTAAATGGAGGCTACCAGGTGGTTAACAAAGAAAAGGTACAGATTTATCAATCTTTTTCTGCTTATTTTATCAGTGGTTTGTGGAGTGGTACCATCATCCTGGTGGCGGCATTTGCTTATTGCTTTTTTATTTTATGGTGGCAGGAAGACAAGCGCCGGGCTATCTTACAGCAACAGCAACTACAGGCGGAATCTGGTTTTCTGAAGATGCAGTTAAATTCTCATTTCCTTATCAACAGTCTTAACAGCATTTATTCGCTGGCGCTGATGGATTCCCCGGAAGTAGTAAGGGCGCATAAAACCCTCACCGACCTGCTGGCCTATATGGTGGATCAGCCACCCGATATTGCCTATCGCGCCCGTATTGCCGACGAGATTCGTTATCTGCAGGACTTCGTAACTTTGCAACGTATTCGTACCGGATGTAATGAAGGCGTGGTGTTTAATTTTCCGGAACAGATGCCTGATAAAAAAGTAGCGCCTTTACTACTGGTACCTTTTATAGAAAATGCGTTTAAGCATGGGGTGAGTAATCGCCCGGAAAAGCCGGTTCGTATTGCATTGGAATGTAATCCGCAACAGCTGGTACTCCGCGTACATAATTATATCTCCGGCCATCAGCGCGATAAAACCGGCGGCATCGGACTGGATAATGTACGGAAGCGCTTACAACTGATCTACCCCGGAAGACATGAATTAGAAGTGGTAGATCTGAAAGATGAATATTATAGTAACTTAGTGATCAACTGGTAATGATATGGCAGTAAAGTGTATAGTGGTAGACGACGAGCCACTCGCGGCACAGGTAATGGTATCCTTCATCAATAAAACGCCGGACCTGCAACTGTTGAAAACATTTCTTCATCCGCAGGAAGCACTGCTTTTTCTGAAACAGGAAAAAGTAGATCTTGTATTCCTGGATATACAAATGCAGGAACTCAGCGGCATTGAATTTATGCAGCTGGCGCCAGCGGGCATACAAATCGTGATTGTATCTGCCTATGATGAATATGCCGTAGAGGGCTTCGATCGCGAGGCGGTAGACTATCTCCTGAAACCCGTATCCTTTGAACGTTTTGCCAGAGCCGTGCAACGCGTGCAGGCAAAAATTACACCCGCCATTTCACAACCTGCCGGCACCGATTATATTTTTGTACGCACCGATAAACGAATTGTAAGAGTAGATGTAAAAGATATTCTTTTTGTAGAAGCCCTGCGTAATTACGTAGCCATACAAACCACCAAACAAAAGATCCTCACCTTGCAGAACCTGCGCAGCTTTGAAGAAATCCTGGCGCCGTTTCGGTTCTTAAGAGTACATAAATCCTATATCATCTCCCTGGATAAAATAGACAGCATAGAACGGCAGCGTATTTTTACGGGTGAGTATAATGTGCCCGTTGGAGATGCGTATATGAAACAGTTTATGGAGGCGATTAATATGCCGAGATGAGTGAGGAGGTATTTAAAAAAGCGCTGAAACCCTGCATTACACAAAGTTCCAGCGCTTTCTTTTCTTACTTCTCCGCCTCATGAATCGCCATCACCGTTTTTATGATTGCATCTGGTGTAACTGAAATACTATCTATGCCCTGTTGTACCAGGAATTTTGTGAACTCCGGAAAGTCCGATGGACCTTGCCCGCAGATCCCTACTTTTACTTTTTGTTGTTTGGCTACTTTAATTAAATGTGCAATGAGCCGTTGTACTGCCGGATTTAATTCATTGTAAAGATTGGCCACCAGGGAAGAATCCCTGTCGAGACCAAGTGTGAGCTGCGTCAGATCATTTGATCCTATCGAGAAACCATCAATGAAAGCGGAAAATTCTTCCGCCATCATAATATTGGAGGGTATTTCTGCCATCAGGTATACTTCCAGTCCGTTTTCGCCGCGGCGCAATCCAAATTCTTCCATGGTAGCCAGTACCAGTTGCAGTTCTTCTACTGTTCTGCAAAATGGAATCATTACGACTACATTTTTAAGTCCCATGGTTTGTCTTGCTTTGAGAATGGCTTTACACTCCAGTTCAAAAGCAGGCTTGTATTGTGGGGAATAGTAGCGGGACGCGCCTCTCCAGCCTATCATCGGATTTTCCTCTGTAGGCTCAAAGTATTTACCGCCTAATAGATTGAAGTATTCATTGCTTTTGAAATCTGAAAAACGTACGATCACTTTTTCAGGATAGAAAGCGGCGGCAATTTTACCTACACCATAGGCCAGTTTATTCACGAAGTAGTCTACTTCATTATCGTGACCTTGTATGAGCTGGGCTATTTTAGCAGAGAGGTCTGCATCCTGTAGTTCTTTGTGTTTTAATAACGCTAACGGATGTACTTTAATGTAGTTGTTGATGATGAATTCTTCTCTGGCTAATCCCACACCTTTGTTGGGCAGGTGAGCAAACTGGAAGGCCATGGCCGGAGAACCTACATTCAGCATGAGTGGTGTACGGATGGCCGGGAGTTTTGACAGGTCCAGTTGTTCTTCCCGGAAAGGCAGGATGCCTTCGTATACAATACCATCGCTGCCTTGTGCGCAGCACACAGTGATTTCCTGATCAATATTTAATTTTTCGGTAGCATCGCCGCAACCAACAATAGCAGGGATACCCATTTCACGGGCTACGATCGCAGCATGACAGGTACGTCCGCCTTTATTGGTGACGATGGCGGAAGCCATTTTCATGATAGGCTCCCAGTCGGGATCGGTCATGTCGGTGACGAGGACATCACCGGGTTTGAATTCGTTGCCGGTAATCAGGCGGTTGTCGAGGGAAAAGAGAATATTTACTTTACCGGCGGCAATTTTATCGCCTACGGCAATACCTTTTAATAGTTGTCTGGCGGTATCGGTATGATCAATGGCATAAGAGGTGATCATGGTATGATCTTTCCGCGAATGAATGGTTTCGGGGCGTGCCTGTACAATGTACAATTCATTGGTGAGTCCATCCACTGCCCACTCAACATCCATCGGGCACCAGCGGCCTTTTTTCTCAGAGTAGTAGGTTTCTATGCAGCGTACCCAGGTGGCCAGCTGCATGATTTGCGCATCACTCAAACAAAAATGTTGCTGTTGTTTTTTTTCTACGGGTATAATCCTGGTTCTTTCATCGCTGCTTTCCCCGTACACCATTTTCTTATCTTTGATGCCCAGTTTTTTTTCTATGATGGGAGTATAACCGGCTTCCATACAGGGTTTGAATACGATGAATTCATCTGGCGATACGGCGCCCTGTACCACCATTTCACCCAGCCCGAAAGAGCCGTTGATCACTACTACTTCTTTGAATCCGGATTCAGTGTCGAGGGAGAAGGCAACGCCGGAAGCACCCAGATCGGAGCGAACCATTTTCTGTACACATACGGATAAGCCTATACTAAAATGGTTGTAGCCGAAGTTCTGCCGGTAGCTGATGGCGCGATCGGTGAAGAGAGAGGCAAAACAGTTTCTTACCGAATCGATTAATGCGGCAGGACCTCTTACGTTCAGGAAGGTTTCCTGTTGCCCTGCAAAAGAGGCGTCTGGCAAGTCTTCCGCGGTGGCGGAGGACCTTACCGCCACATCCGTTTGTTCCTGCCCGTATTGCTGAGATAATTGATGATAAGCCGCAATGATCTGTTCACTCAGTTCGTGTGGGAAACGGGTGCTGCTGATGGCTTGTCTTATTTTCTGTCCCGCTCTGCGCAGGGTAATGATATCGGTAAAGTCAACGGTAGCTACCTGTTCTGCTATAAATGTTTCCAGCCCGCTTTGCTTCATAAAATCGTAATACGCGGTGGTGGTGATGGCAAAACCATCGGGAACAGCTACGCCTACGGAGGTTAGGTTGGCAATCATTTCGCCCAGTGAGGCAGACTTACCGCCTACCAGGGCAATAGCATCCAGGCCCACCGCTTTTAGCGGCAGTACAATACTTTCTCTCATATAGAAATGAGTTTAGTGAATAAAAGAAATGGAAGGGTGGTGTATGTCTTCCAAACGTGGTTTGTGTTCTATGGAAAGCAAATTAGATCATGTGACAATGGAATGACAACAACTTAGTCAAAAGCGAAAACAAAACTAAAAAAGACGGGTTCCACCGACTTTTTTTCCTAAATCAGTAGCAGTATCCCTATTTTTGATAAAAATAGCACAGCATGAGTTTCATACCTGACCAGATTGATATGTGTATAATGGACATATTACAGGAAGACGCCAGAACAACCAATAAAGAGATTGCTTCCAGGTTAGGTAAGTCAGTTACTTCTATCTTTGAAAGGGTAAAGCGACTGGAAGCAGAAGGGTATATCCTGCGTTATATCGCCGTGCTGAATAAAAATAAGCTCGGTAAAAACCTGGTCGCCTACACCAGTGTTACGTTAAAGGAGCATGGGCACGACCGCCTGCCGGCCTTCGAACAAAAGATCAATACCTTTCCGGAGGTAATGGAATGCTATAAAATGAATGGACAGTTTGATTACCTGTTGAAGGTGTTGGTGGCAGATATGGAAGCCTATGAACAATTTAACCTGACTAAATTGTCGAAGCTGGATAATATCTATAAGATCCGCAGCCTGTTTGTTTTAGCAGAGTCTAAGTTTGAAGTGGAGTTGAACCTGAAAACGGGTGAGCAAACTAAACTACCTCATAAAAATAAATAAATTTAAAAAGTGGGGTGTATCATGCAGCGATACACCCCATTTCATTTATCGGTTGCCCAACACCGGGAACTGTGAAATCCGAAGTTTTGTACAGCCATAGGGTACGAGCGTAATTTCTTCTTCCGCACCATCTTCCATTCCATAAGTAATACTGTACGGAATAGGTCCTGTCATCTCATTATATAATTGCCAGGAGGGTATTCTTCTCGCGGTTGTTTTTATGGAGATGGGTACCTGCGCGGAGTACCATGGATTGGCGGGCATCGCTGTGGTGGTTACTACCTTATAAAGATCGGTCAGTTTATTGTTAGGCGTGGCAATGAGGCCATAGTTCCAGGGAGTGGTAGGGCGTACTTCGGTATAGGTGGCGCCATTATCTACCGGATCTTTTGTATTGGTAACTACCTGCGCTGCTTCTCCGATTTTCAATGCATAGGTAATAGGCCCACGTTCTACCGACATCGAATTTTCATACCAGGTATGCTGGAAGATGTGCATCGGCAGCTGTAGCTCTACTACATCGCCCGGTTTCCATTCCCGTGTTATCTTCACCACCTGGTTGCCATCGGCTTCCTGCCATACTTTGCCATTTATTTTGACGGTACCTTTTTTACACCAGGCAGGTATGCGCAGGTGAAAGGGAAAGCTTACTTTCTGTGAAGCACTCAGGGTAAACCGGATACTTTCTTCAAATGGATAATTGGTTTCCTCTTTAAAGGTGACGGGTATTTGCCGGCCTACATATACTTTTACTTCACTGGGCGCATATAGGAGGGCAGCCACGCCACTGTCTGTAGTAGCATACCATAGGTTTTGTGCGAATTTTGGCCAGCCCTGGTGCATATTGGAGGTACAGCATGCATAGCCGGAGAGCAAACCATAACAAAGATCTGCTCCGCTATGATTTACATCAAAATTGCGGATATGCCGGGTAGCCATTACCTGGTTGGCCTGCTGGAAATACTGCCTGGTCATAAAGTCGGCCGAGATCTGTGACGGCAATGCATTGAACGCAATTTTCTCGATCTGATCGGCATACGATACGTCGCCGCTTATTTCGAGTATGCTTTCCAGTGAGAACATCATTTCTACCACACTACAGAGTTCTGCGCCCTGGGTAGGGTTGTTGCCATGCAAGGCTTCGTCGCCGCCCCACATGCCCTGTGCGGTGCCATTGAACTTACGGAGATCATCAAAACCTTTACGGGTAGCTTCCAGGTATTTATTTTCCGGATGCTGCTGATAATAGATCACCGGTTCTTTCATGCCCTGCGCCAGGTTTACGCCATGAATGCTGCCGTTGGTCGAGAGCAGGTCGGTATGTAAAAAGGCATTGGTGTAATCAAATGTTTGTTGATGTATCAAATTGGCCAGGTCCAGCAGAAATTTATCTCCTGTAATATTATACAGCCAATACACCACCATCAGGTTATCTCCCGCGCGGTAGCGCGACCAGAAAGTCCAGTGGTCGAGCGGCTTTTGCGGTAATTCTTTGAGCTGATACCGGAAGTAGTTGGTCAGCAGATGAATCACGCGGGGATCACTGGTGGCATCATAGTATTGTTTTAATACTTTCAGCATAACCATTTTGGGCCACCAGTCATGGCTGTTGTCCCGTTGTATGCCGGGCTCAGAGGCATAGTCTTTTGAAGGTCCGAAATAGCCATCTGCCTGCTGACTTTGCAGCGACCATTCTACCCAGGGTTTTACTTTGGCGATGAGGGCGGTATCTTTCAGCATATAGGCCAATGGTAACAAACCATCTATCCAGTAGGGACCGCGTTCCCATTGGTCGCCGTCACCACCCAGCCAGCCATTACGCTGGTTCATTACGAGTGGGTACAGCTTATCCAGTTGTCCGGTAGCGCCGTTCTTTTGCTGTACCAGCATGTTTCGCAGCCAGCCTTTGGGCGTAATAGCTCCCAACGGGAGCCCGATGTACGGTTTGGCATGAAGCGGCGCGCGGTTCGGGTAATAAGTCGGCGCAGTAGTTTGTTTCTCCTGTGCATGGGCAGAAATGGAAAGGCCCAGCCATATCGTGGAAGCGATAGCAATCAGTTTCATATGCTTTGATAGTCAATCCTGCTAAGATCGGCTTAATATAGGTTGGGAGTTATCGTAATTGACTCAATGTTTCTATGAAATGTATCAATTGAGCGGAAAGGTTAAAGCTGAAAGCAAAAAGCTATTGAAGCGGATAAACAGTGGCCGGTTTTGCAATACCGGATGAAGGAAGATCTTTTGTATGCTTAGTCTGAAAAAAAAATGGGGCTGTTCTTCTTCCTGTTTGGCATCTTATTCATCAGCACAGCAAATGCGCAAACCGTTCCATTCTCCATCGGAGAAGTACAGCAGATCCGGTCAACAGAACTCAACGAAACTCTTCTGGCATAAAATTAATGCCCCCTTGGTAAGTATACCATACATATGTCGCAGTTAAGTTTTTTTGAAGATAATGAGAGCTTACGCTTTCCGGAAAACCTGCTGGATTATTATCCACATTTCCTTGAAGCAGGAGCGGCTATGCAGCTCCTGCATGAATTGATGGCCACGGTGCCATGGCGGCAATCTACTTTAACAATAAAAGATAAAGTGATCCTTACGCCACGACTATTAGCCTGGTATGGAGATGCGAAATACAGTTATCATCTCTCTGAAAAACAATTTGATCCACTACCCTGGACACCGGCGCTGCTGGACTTAAGGCATAAAGTAGAAGATTTCACGCAAATGCATTTTAACAGTGTGTTGTTGAATTATTACCGGGATGGCAATGACTCGGTAGCCTGGCATAGCGATAATGAGCAGGAGTTAGGACAACATCCGAATATTGCCTCCTTAAGTCTGGGGCAGGCGAGAAATTTTGATTTCAGACATAAACAGGATCATCAGCGAAAGTATTCTCTTCAGTTAGGCAACGGTGCCTTGCTGATCATGAAAGGAGACCTGCAGCAACAATGGGAGCATCGTATCCCTAAGTCTGCGCGGCCTTTGCAGCCAAGAATTAATTTAACCTTTAGGATTATTTACTAACAGGAGCGACAAAACTTAAGAAGGCCGTGGCAATTTCCACGCTCTCCTGGTAAGAAATGGGTTTGGTGATAAAAGAGTGGGCGCCCAATTCCATGCATTTTTCTTTTTCAAAAGGATTGATGGAGGTAGAATAAATGATAACGGGAATATTTTTAAAACGTTCATCCTGCTTCAGGCTTCTCAGTGTTTCGGTGCCATTCATCCTGGGCATGTTCAGGTCTAATACAATGAGTTGTGGAACGGGACTAAGCGCTACATCGTCCTGTAGAATGGTAAGTGCCTGTTCTCCGTCTTCTGCAAAACCAATTGTATCTGATGCATTTATGGACTCCATTGAAAACCGAATGATATCCCGGTCATCAGCATCATCATCTACCATGAGAATTTTCATCCGCTTATATTTATACACCTTCGTAGAGTCAAAGCAGATGCCATTAGAATTAATTGTAATTTTAAACCGGTTAATCCTCATCCCTATTGACAACGGCGAAATGAGTAAACCCCAAAGTGTGGAATTACCGCCAAACGGAAGGGTAATAGAATACACGGATTTTAAAACCTTCTTGCAAATACCTAATTTCGTCCCATCTATAAAAACCTGTTTTTATGAATCTATACATGGCAGTAGCATTACCTGTATTCTTCCTGACTTTACAACCTCAGGAGGTTTACAGCAAAGAAAAACCTGTAACCACCTACGCGGCCCCCAAACCTCAATCGCGTATTTCTTTCGGTAGTGGTATCGATCTGATTGTAAAAGGGCTGGGTTTAAATATCGACAACATCCGCTTTATCAAAGCACCTAAAGCCAGCGATTATTTTAAACTGGCCAACGATAAAGCATCTTATGCACAGTCGCTGATCATTGCAGGTAATAACGGCATTGAGTCGGGCCGCGACCGGAATCCGGAATCTTCAGCTACCCGGGAGCAGTTTGCCCTTGCGCTGTATGAAGCCATCACGGCTAAGAACCAGTACCCGGTAAATATGATGTGGCTGATTATTAAGGATGAAAAGTCTTTTACCGGCAATTCACTCAACGCCGTGCAAACACTCATCAAGTTCAAGGTAGTGGCATTGGAGAATGGGAACTTTCGTCCTAAAGCATACATCACAAAATCAGAAGCCACAGCGATGGTGAAGAATGCTGCTGCGTTTATCGCGTCACATAAGGAAACGGCGGGAGAAGGGCAGCCTGCAGCAGGCGGCGTTACGTTTACAGCTACACCGGTAAATGACCAGGTAAATAGTGTGGTGCTTTCTGCTGGCAGCAAGCCTACCGGCGGATATGAGCTGCATATTACCCGTATCGATTTTACCACCGGTAATGAAGCCATCATTCACTATAAACTCAGCGCACCCGCACCCGGTAGTATGAATATACAGGTGATCACGGAGCCCAAAGCGGAAACATTTGTTGGGACTGCTTATAAAGTGACGTTACAAGAGGAGTGAGAATTACGAATTACGAATTACGGATTTGTGGGTAGATAATAGCGGATGTTCTTTGCGTTTACGATCTCCGCTTAAATTCGTAATTCGTAATTCGTAATTCGTAATTCGTAATTCGTAATTCGTAATTCGTAATTCTAAATCCTTTCCACTGCATCCTTTCCTATCACGGTCCAGTCGTCGTTGCCATGGCCTTTCGCGATCCAGCGGTCCATTTCTGTGGCAATAGCGGGTAATAGGGCCAGATGGGTATTGCCTTTTTGTGCAGCATCTATAAACAGCTGTGTATCTTTCCTGGCCATATTCAGTTCCCAGGAAGGATGGCTATAGTCGCCGGCAGTCATTCTTTGCAACCTGGCCGGCAATGCGTTGCCGGGGTTCCAGGCGCCAAAGAGGGCGCTGATATCGCTGACAGGGATGTCCAGTGCTTTGGCGAGGGACATGGTGTCTGCCAGCCCCGCAGTAAGACTTACCAGGAAGCTGTTACCTATCAGTTTCATACCAGCTGCTTTGCCTACGGTGTCGCCAAAATTGATGAGTTGTCCGGTCATTTTAGCGAGTGCCGGGCTTACCTGGCTGATCACGGTTTGATCGCCGGAAACCAGCATATAACCGGTACTGTCTAACGCGTTGGAGGGACCCATGAATACCGGCGCATGTACATACGTAAATCCACGTGCTGCCCATTCTTTGGTTCTGTCTACGGCGCCGTCAGCTGAGGTAGTAGTATGATCAATGATCAGCGCTCCGGGTTTCAATCCTGCTGTAGCCGCCGCCAATACCTCATTTACCGTATGGTCATCTTTCAGTGTCAGATGCACCCGGTCTGCGCCTTTCACGGCTTCGGTTACCTCCGCAAATGCTTTTGCGCCATAGCTTTCCAGTGCAGTGGCTTTAGCGGTAGTACGATTCCATACCTGTACGGATTCTCCTTTACTGATCAGTGCCCTCACGAAATTTGATCCAAGAAGGCCCATGCCTAAGAATGCTATCATAACCTTTTTTCTTTCGAAGGTAGGAAAAAAGTTAAGTATGGTGGGTAGGCTGACTATCAGAAAGGTGCTACTCAATATAGTATGCCCTCACAAAAAAAGCGTAACGGATCATCTCCGTTACGCTCTTCATAGTAGTGGGTATGCATCAGGTCTTTGCTTTTTCAAAGTGCCCGTCGTCACCACTACTGGTATGGTTGGTTTGTAATAAAATCACTACTGGTGTGGTATAATTTTTTACCGGGAGATGAATAAAATAATCATTTTTCCCAATCACTTCCGGTACCAATGCCTGTGCAGGATTTCCAAGCGGTGTTGCCTGCGTGAGCGTAGTTTGCGCTGGTAGTTTTACATGTAGATTACCGGATACCGGTACATTGCATACCACCATGAAAACGCTGTCAGTGCCGGTTTTACGGATGTAATATCCCCAGTCCTGTTTGTCGAATCCGGCATAGCCGCCGCCACGGATGGCTACTCCGTTTACTTTCATCCACTGACCAATTTCCTGCATGCGCTGTACTTCTTCTGTACGGAAGGTACCATCACTTTTAGGTCCGAAGTTGATCACGAAGTTGCCGCCCAGCGAGGTAGATTTCGCCAGCATTTCAATGAGTTCGTTGGACGTTTTTACATGTCCGGCCCATTTGGCGCAATAGCCCCATTGATTTTCCGGAATGGTCATTACACCTTCCCAGTCGTTACCGTGGGTGTCGGCGTATTGCGCTGGCAGCTTGCGTTCCCAGCCTTGTTCGTAGTCGCCCATCATGCGGCCGTTGCT
>NZ_DATCVJ010000204.1:0-7298 GCF_036566945.1 Chitinophaga sp.
CCAGGCTAAAAGTCAAATCATTCTGATACCATTTACGATGTATCGGATCTTTCTTAAAATAGTCCAGGGTATCATTCATCCAGCCCATCATCCATTTCATACCAAAGCCCAGTCCGCCCATAAATGTAGGTCTGGACACCCCATAATGTGAAGTGGAATCTTCTGCAATGGTTTGAACATCCGGAAACAAAGCGTAGATCGTTTCGTTCATTTTTTTCAGGAAGCTGATTGCTTCCAGGTTTTCATTTCCACCCAGTTCATTCGGCACCCAGGCGCCTTTGTCACGGGAGTAATCCAGGTGTATCATGGAAGCAATCGCATCTACCCGCAAACCATCGGCATGGAAACGATCAAACCAAAACACCGCATTACTCAGCAAAAACGACCGGACCTCGTTACGTGCGTAATTAAAAATATAACTGTTCCAATCCGGATGATAACCCTTACGCATATCCGCATATTCATACACATGAGATCCGTCAAAACGGTATAATCCATGTGCATCGTATGGAAAATGAGAGGGAACCCAATCCAGTATCACGCCTATATCTGCCAGGTGAAAGGCTTCGATCATTTCCATGAAATCCTGCGGGGTACCATATCTTGAAGTAGGGGCAAAATATCCGGTCAGCTGATACCCCCAGGAACCATCAAAAGGATGTTCCATCACCGGCATCAGCTCCACATGGGTAAAGCCCATTTCCTTTACGTAAGGCACCAACATATCTGCGATCTCCTGGTAAGAATAAACACGTTCCGGATCCAAAGGGTCCGGGCGACGCCAGGAACCCAGGTGTACTTCATAAACAGCAAAAGGGCTGTTGAGCGAATTACGTTTTGCCCGCTGAGTCATCCACTTCTTATCATCCCACTCATAATCCAGCGGATATACTATGGAAGCCGTTTTAGGACGCACTTCCCAGTAATTGGCATAAGGATCCCCTTTGATCAATTCTTCTCCACTGTGAGACCGGATAAAATATTTATAAAGGGAACCTGCTTTTACGCCTGGTACAAAACCCTCCCAGATACCGGAACTATCCCAACGGGGCAGCAAGGTATGGCTGTAGTGATCCCACCCGTTAAAATCACCCATCACTGCTACAAATGCAGCATCCGGTGCCCATACGGCAAAATAAGTACCATTGGCGCCTTCCAATTCCATAGGGTGTGCACCAAACTTTTCGTATAGCCGGTAGTGTGATCCGGCCTGAAACAGGGTAATATCACTGGAAGAGAATAGGGAAAACGGTTCAACATACTGTAAAGCGCGATTAGTATCTCCGATCATAGTAACGTGTGAATTGGGTGTCTTGATAAACAAGGTAGTTAAATTTTGGGAAAATGGCAGATAGTGGGAAACAGTTATTTAAAAAAGAAAGGGGGGCTACTGCTTGCTTTGATAGCGGAAAGCAAAAGGCA
This sequence comes from Chitinophaga sp., assembly GCF_036566945.1. Classification (GTDB taxonomy): domain Bacteria; phylum Bacteroidota; class Bacteroidia; order Chitinophagales; family Chitinophagaceae; genus Chitinophaga. The sequence goes on from NZ_DATCVJ010000204.1 coordinate 1,423, forward strand.
TAAAGCAAAAGGCTATTGCAGCAAATGAACTGAGCGAAAAATAATATTCGCTTTGTTTATTCGCTGCAATAGCCTTTTGCTTTATGCCTTTTGCTTTCCGCTATCTACGATCCGGATTAGTATTTCTTTTTGTACGGAGGTTTACCACCGCTGCCGAAAGACTCGCGTCTGTCGCCACCGGGACGGCTACCGCCTGGACGGCTGCTACCACCTTCGGAGCTCCAGCTTCTTTTACGCGGACCATCTTCTCTGCGTGGACCACGATCTCCGCCACCGCCACCAGTGCGTGGGCGTCTGTCGCCATCCTGAGACATTTCTATCCTTACGCTGCGGCCGTTGTATTCCACTTTCTTGAACGCTTCCGTTACTTTAGGCAGTTCTTCGTTCTCTACTTCAAAGAAAGAATAAACACCCTTCAGATCAATACGACCGATTTTGTTACCACGTAAGCCAGTGTTATCGCACAGGTAACGGAGCATATCGCCGCGGTTGAAATCATCTACTGAACCCAGGTTGATGAATAAACGGGTGAATTTGCCATCGCTTCTGCGTGGACCTCTGTCATCTCCAAGCGTACCTGCACGTCTGTCGTCTTTTGCATTCAGATCAGGTGCATCCTGGTAGTATTCCAGGAACTGGTTGAATTCGAGAGAAGCAAAACGTTTGATCAGGTCTTCCTTGCTCATAGACGCAAACTCTTCGTTGATGCGCTCCATGTAAGGTTCAATCTGTTCTTCGTTTACTACTACGTTATGTACTTTGTGTACCAGGCCAAACAGTTGTTTTTCACAAACTGCGAAACCATCCGGTACTTCTGCTTTTACAAATTTCTTACCCAGTACTCTTTCGATCTGGCGGATTTTACCGGTATCACGTGCGCTGATAATAGCAATAGAGATACCTGATTTACCTGCTCTACCGGTACGACCACTTCTGTGGGTGTAGTTTTCTACGTCATCCGGTAAATCGTAGTTAATTACGTGTGTAACGTTATCCACGTCAATACCACGGGCTGCCACATCTGTAGCTACCAGCACCTGCAGTGCTCTTTCGCGGAAACGCTTCATTACTTTATCACGCTGCTGCTGCGTAAGGTCACCGTGCAATGCATCTGCATTGTAGCCATCCTTAATCAGTGATTCAGCAATTTCCTGAGATTCAATTTTGGTACGGGTAAAGATGATACCAAAAATTTCAGGGTTGAAATCCACGATACGTTTCAGGGCCGCATATTTTTCACGCGGACGCACGATGTAGTATTCGTGTTCTATATTAACGTTACCGCTGTTTTTGCTACCAACGGTCAGTTCAAACGGATCTTCCATGTATTTCTTGGCGATACGACGAACTTCCTGTGGCATAGTTGCAGAAAACAACCAGGTAGTTTTACCATCTGGTGTGTTGGACAGGATACTGTTGATATCTTCCTGGAATCCCATGTTCAGCATTTCATCTGCTTCATCCAGAATAGCATAACGCACGTTATCAAAATTAACGGCACCACGTTCTATAATATCCAGTAAACGACCTGGAGTAGCCACTACGATGTGAACACCTCTTTTCAGTTCACGCAATTGTTGTACAATGCTGGAACCGCCATATACCGCTACGATGCTAACATCGCCGAGATATTTACTAAAATTTTTCAGATCACTGGTGATCTGAAGACACAGTTCACGGGTAGGACATAAGATCAGCCCCTGTGGTTTATTAACTTTAAGATCCAGTTGCTGCAGCAAAGGCAGGCCAAATGCAGCAGTCTTACCGGTGCCCGTCTGGGCAAGACCTACGAAATCGCGGTCACCTCCTAACAATACTGGTATTGCCTGTTCCTGGATGGGAGTTGGGGAAACGAAGCCCAGGTCCGTAATTCCCTTTAAGATAGGCTCTTGTAAGCCCAGTGATTCAAATGTAGTCATTGATTTGCATTAATCAAGCTCCGTCGGGAGCTGTGGATATAGCCTCTAGCGATTAGCTATCAGCTGTTAGAAATATTATTTACACCAGCTCGCCTTCGAGGTCGTAGTCAAATGCTTTGGTGATACGGACTTCTACAAAATCTCCTGGTTTCAGGCGTTTGGTAGTATCAATGATCACTTCGTTATCTACTTCCACCGAATCAAACTCGGTACGGGCTAAATATCTGCCCGCTTCTTTCTTGTCTATTATTACTTTGAAGATCTTTCCTACTTTCTCCTGATTTTTTTCGAGGGAGATTTCCTGTTGAACTTCCATTATTTCCTGCGCTCTTCTCTCCTTTTCTTCCGCCGGAATATTATCCTCCAGCGCATAAGCACTGGTTCCTTCTTCATGGCTATAGGTAAACACGCCTACACGATCAAAGCGCATTCTTTCCAGGAAGCCTTTCAGCTCTTCCACATCATCTTCTGTTTCGCCGGGGAAACCTGCAATGAGGGTGGTACGTAAACAGATACCAGGTACTTTAGCCCGGATATCATGTACCAACGTTTCTATTTCTTCACGGGTAATCTGACGTTTCATTGCTTTTAACATGGCATTGGAAGCATGTTGCAATGGCATATCAATATAGTTGCAGATATTGGGGAACTCATTCATTACATCCAGAATTTCCATAGGGAACTTCGTGGGATAAGCATAGTGCAGACGAATCCACTCCAGCCCTTTCACACCGGCCAGCGCACGCATCAGGTCACCCAGGCGACGTTGTTTGTACAGGTCCAGTCCATAATAGGTCAGCTCCTGTGCAATCAGCATGATTTCCTTTACACCTGATTTTACCAGTTTCTCCGCTTCCAGCACCAGTTCTTCAATGGGTTTGGAAACGTGCGTACCACGCATTAGAGGAATGGCACAAAAAGAACAGGTACGGTTGCAGCCTTCTGCAATTTTCAGGTAAGCATAGTGAGATGGCGTACTCAGTAATCTTTCGCCAACCAGTTCTGCTTTATAATCTGCATCAAATTTCTTGAGTATCAGGGGCAGTTCCATGGTTCCAAACCAGGCATCTACTCCTTCTATTTCTGCTTCCAGATCGCCGCGATAACGTTCGCTCAAACATCCGGTAACATATACTTTATCCAGTTTACCGCGCTGTTTCAGTTCTACCTGCTCCAGGATGGTATTAATCGATTCTTCTTTGGCCTTGTCAATAAAACCACACGTGTTTACCACTACAATATTGTGGTCGCGTTTCGCACTTTCATGCACTACATCGATATCATTGGCCACGAGCTGTCCGCTCAGCACCTCTGAATCCACCATATTCTTGGAACAACCAAGCGTAATAATATTAACCTTGTCTTTCTTTAAAGTTTTTGTCTTCAAGCGCGAATTGTTTTAAACAAGCGGTCAAGCATTTTTTGAACCGCTACCGCCACGAAGACACACAGACACTGATTGAATTTAACAGCAGACTTACTGTATGTGACTTGAGTCTTAGTGGGGGTTGAAATAAGGAAGGTGCAAAGGTAGCAAAAAGATTTGACAATTGGAAATTTATGCTAAGTAACTGTTGCCTAACTACTTAGCATAAATTTACTTTATATCAGCTCAGCTCCTGCAGGGCCTTGTCGGCACGCGCTCTGGCGAGCCTTCTTTTATAATAGTACCACCATTTAGGGGCCATCTTAATCATCAGGTTGTTCATACCTCTAAGACCCACCAAATGGTATAATCCATTTAATTTACCCAGCAAGGTCGGGTCCATTGCCCGTAAACTCATAGCAAACCCACCATCCAGGTATTCCATATGATGCCAGTATCCAGCCGGCATAAACATGGTATCACCATGATTGAGAATGGTGGTATACCCCCTGGCATGCTTCAAAGCCGGAAACTGTTCAAAATCCAGGTTTTCATGCCAGTTAACGAAGTTTGCTGCGCTCTCTACCGTAAAAGGCATACGGTAAATAAAGGGCGCCTGATTATTTTCCAATAACAATACCCGCTTCCTGCCCAGGAACTGGGTATGGAAGATGTGCGACAGGTCAATGTCATAATGCATATGCGCTACCGAACCGGCGCCTCCCACAAATAACATGGGGTATTTCTTCAGAAAACCGGTAGATAACTGGTCCGGCCAGGTAAAATCTCCTACCAGCTGAGGTGCGTGCTGAAAAATATTAAAGAGGAAAATGCGGAGGGCTACTGGCCCCTGCTCCACCATATTAAGGTATTCACCAAAAGAAATGTAATCATCGGCGCCATTAACAAGGGTATTAACGCCGGCGCGCTCATTGTTGTACACCCCCACTGTCTTGTCTCCCACTATTGATTTGAAATAATCCCATGTCCACTTTGTATAAGCCGGCCAGTTTTTGCTAAGGCCCCCTGCCGAGATGACGACAGGTTTACGTGGTTGGTAGTAGTTCTTCTTGAATTCCGCTGGTGTAATATCTTCAACTCGATCTATGTGCTGTACTATCATACTTACGAATTGTTAAAAAGGGTACAAAAAGGGAACAATTATTCAAATGTAATAAATGCAGTTTTATTTTATCAAAACAAAGAAACAGGTTGAATGTTGATGAAAACGGCCGGGCTCCGTACAAGGAGCCCGATCAATGAATTTATTTGAAGTAAAATGTTAAACAAGATTTATGCTAATTACCAAATAACAGTTATATCAATCAGATAATCAAGCATTTACACTAAACAGTGAATCTACGAAAGTTTCTTTATTAAACACCTGTAAATCTTCCATTTTTTCGCCAATACCAATGTATTTTACTGGTATTTTAAACTGGTTGGCTATTGCCAGCACGACCCCACCTTTAGCAGTCCCATCCAGTTTGGTGATCGCCAGCGCGGTTACTTCGGTGGTAGCTGTAAATTGCTTGGCCTGTTCCAGCGCATTTTGCCCGGTAGAACCATCCAATACCAGCAATACTTCATGCGGGGCATCCGGAATGACCTTTTTCATGACGCGCTTGATTTTGCCTAATTCATCCATCAAATGGAGTTTGTTATGCAAGCGGCCTGCAGTATCTATAATAATAACATCTACATCTTTAGCGGCACCACTTTGTACGGTATCAAAGGCAACTGCGCCCGGGTCAGAACCCATTTGCTGTTTTACAATAGGTACTCCTGCTCTTTCGCTCCAGATAGTCAGCTGATCTACTGCGGCAGCACGGAAAGTGTCCGCAGCGCCCAGCATCACTGATTTACCAGCTTTCTTGAAGTTATAGGCCAGTTTACCAATGGTGGTTGTTTTACCCACACCATTTACGCCTACCACCATAATTACATAAGGCTTTTTACCTGCCGGCACATCAAAATCACGGAAACCGCTATCCGGTGCATCCACCAGTATCGCTGCAATTTCTTCCTGCAGCATCCTGTTCAATTCACTGGTTCCCAGATACTTATCTTTAGCCACACGTTGTTCGATCCTATCTATGATCTTTACGGTAGTATCCACACCTACATCGGCAGAAATAAGGGCATCTTCCAGGTTATCCAATACTTCGGTGTCTACGGTTGACTTCCCTGCAATGGCGCGTCCTATTTTACTAAGGAAGCTCTCTTTGGTTTTTTGTAAACCCTGATCCAGATTTTCCTTCTTCTCCCTGGAAAATAGTTTATTTAAAAAGCTCATAGTTTAGTTTAATTGGGTCCGGGGCATCCCGGTTTATTTGAGTTATCCGGCTGCTTAATCACAGCATCATTTACAACAAGTTGCTAAAATACGCCTTTTGTGCGGATATTGTCTTACTCAGGATTATACTGATTATACTGATTTATTTTAAAAGATTAGAGAAGATATTAGCGGATAAATTTCGCTAATATCTTCTCTAATCTTTTTAATCCCGTAAAATCACTAAAGAAAATCAGTATAATCAGTATAATCCTGAGTAAGACAATATCCGCATAACACAAAAAGCTGTCCGTTT
>NZ_DATCVJ010000205.1:0-12594 GCF_036566945.1 Chitinophaga sp.
TTGCCCGGCTTCGGGCCTGTTACCTCTTTCAAGGGATTTATACATTATGATTATTTACATTGATTATAAAAAGATTAGCGGAGAAAAGGCCGTCAGATGGACACTTATCTCCGCTAATCTTTTTATAATCAAGTCAATAAATACCTTATCGGGTCATCACACCCAGCTCAGCCACCGCCGCCTGCTTATCGCCGTCGTTAGCCGGCGATACCGCCACAAAGCGGATATACCGGGCATTTACAGCCGCAAACGGAACAGACTGGAGAACAGGGTTGTTCTTAATATTGGCAAACTGCCCCTTCGCCACGGGGCTGCCCCAGTTTTTGCCATCGGTGCTGGTATAGTACTCGTAGCCATACACTACCCCTTTAGCCCCTTCGCCGGTAGGCGGCAGGTAAGTAAATCCTTTGAGAGACAGGGTTTCGCCCAGGTCTATCTGCAATTCGTGCGGGTATCCGGCACTTTCTTTAGGGGTAACATATACTGTGGAAGGCTGACCGTCTATCCCTTTAGCGGCTGCGGCAGCATTTGTGGATAACACCATCCATTTGGCAGGTGCTACATCAAAATTGGCCGTGACCGTTTCACTGCTGCTGCCATCTTTCAGGAAGGCTTTGGCTTTTACCACACCTCCACGAGGCAGGTCCACCATAATGCTTTGTTCACTTTCGACATTTTTCCTCCTTTCTTCCGATACATTAGCTATTACCGGTGGGATGAAACCATGCTTGGTAGGCGATTTTAGCGTAGGCTCGGTACCGTCAAGCGTATAGTGAATCTCCGCATCTGCCGAAGCACAGGTAATAATTACCTGACTGTTTTTCAAGCGCATAATTTCTGGCGTAGCCAGCCAAACCGGCGCCTTATACAACTGTACCTCACTGATCACCGGCGCCGCTTTGGCGTCCAGTATATTAATACGTACCTGCGTGGTGGTATAATCCGGTAAACGCAAGATACGTTTGTGTCCAATCGTAGTTTCTTTCGCAATCTCCTTCAGCTGTCCATTTTCCAGGATTTCTACAGAGAAGTTCTGCACCCGCTGTCCCAGCGCAATGTATTCCTGCAACACTACCCTGTTGAAAGTAATGGGCTTTTTATACGTTAGCGTGATCACGGTATTTTTAGCGGCATCGGTAGTGGCCCAGTAAGTAGTATTGGTACCATCATTCAGGTTAGATACTTTTACCGCAGCATTCCCAGTACGTGTATTCGTTGCTGTTATAACTGCTTTTTTTGCGAGGTTGTCTTTGAAAGATGCATCCAGCACTTTTCTCAGCTCCATCAAACGGGTGGAATCATTCGGATGAATCACGCCATCTCTGTCTACCGGCACATTCAGGATCAGGTTACCGTTGCGGCCTACCGAACCATAATAAATATCCAGCAGATGGGAAACAGACTTTACTTTATCATCTGTATCGGGGCTGTAGAACCATCCCGGGCGGATAGATACATCACATTCGGCAGGGATCCATTGTTCGCCATCCTCATTACCTTCATTCAGCGACCTGGCAGGAGGCCCGTCTGCACCGGGAGCAAATCCCTTTACATTCAGCGTACTCCAGTTGGTAGTACCAGCAATTCCATTTTCATTACCTACCCAGCGGCATCCGGGACCTACATCACTGAAGATAACGGCGTTAGGTTGATTTTTATATACTACGCTGTGAAACAGCTTCCAGTCGTATGGCTGTTTAACATTCCCACCATTAGCGCCATCGAACCATTGTTCAAATACAGGTCCGTAGTTAGAGAGTACTTCATTCAGCGTATTGGCAAATACCTGGTTGTAAGTGGCCGTGCCATACTCAGGATGGTTGCGGTCCCAGGGCGAAAGATATACGCCGAACTTCAGACCATACTCTTTACAGGCGGCGGATAATTCTTTCAGGATATCTCCTTTGCCATCTTTCCAGGCGCTTTCACGAACGGTGTGGGTGCTGTATTTGCTGGGCCACAAACAAAAACCATCATGGTGTTTGGCAGTAAGTACAATACCTTTCATACCAGCTAGCTTAGCGGTACGCGCCCATTGACGGGCATCTACATGGGTAGGATTAAATACTTTCGGATCTTCATCCCCATGTCCCCATTCTTTATTGGTAAAAGTATTGGGACCGAAATGAATGAACATGTAATATTCCATATCATTCCAGGCTACCTGGGCTTTGGAAGGTAAAGCCCCGTAGGGCTTGATCTCCTGAGCCATCGCCATATTAAAGCTGAGCAACCCAGCGAGGAGTAACGTTTGTCTTTTCAAAAAATTACGAATTACGAATTACGGATTACGGATTACAGCGAAGATAGAGTAGATATTCTCAAGGATTTAATCCCAAATTCACCATTCCTAATTTTATATTCCCTTATATCTACCCACAAATCCGTAATTCGTAATTCGTAATTCGTAATTTTCACTTCATTTCTCCACCGTTTATCACAAAAATGTAAGATTATTGCACATTAGGTTGGTTTTGATAAATCAATTTTTATAAATTTAGTCCCTCCTTACCGTATAAATGTATACGCTAATAAACTTTGAACAATGAATAAACAACCACTGCATCGCAGAAGTTTTCTGAAAAACACGGTAGCGGCTGGCGTAGGTATTTCTATGCTCGGCTCTTCTGCCAAATTATTTGCCAACGAGAAGAAACCTAAAGTAAGAATTGGTGTTATCGGCGTAGGTGCCCGCGGATTGGGTCACCTGAACTTTTTCCTTCACCGCGAAGACGCAGAAGTAGTTGCTTTCGCTGACCCGGATACAGCTTTTACTGTTCCCAAAGCTAAGGCGATGATTGAGAAAGCTTATGGTGGCAAGAAAAAAGTGGCGGAATATACCAATGGTCCGGAAGATTTCCGCAACCTGCTGAAACGCGATGACATTGACGCGGTAGTAATTGCTACTCCGTGGGAATGGCATACCATCATGGCAGTTGCTGCTATGAAAGCAGGTAAAACACCCGCAGTAGAAGTATGTGGTGCATCTGATATCCAGGAGTGCTGGGAACTGGTGAATACCAGCGAACAAACAGGCGTTCCCGTATTTGGTATGGAAAACGTATGCTATCGCAGAGATGTGATGGCAGTACTGAACATGGTCCGTCAGGGCTTATTCGGTGAACTGACACACCTGCAAGGTGGCTACCAGCACGATCTGCGTGGCGTTAAGTTCAATAACGGTAAACAATATTATGGTGGTGGTGTAGAATTTGGTGAGAAAGGTTTATCTGAAGCAAAATGGAGAACCAATCACTCTGTTCACCGCAACGCTGATCTCTACCCTTCTCATGGTCTGGGTCCGATCAACAACATGATCAATATTAACCGTGGTAACCGCCTGCTGTCGCTGACTTCAGTAGCTACCAAATCCCGCGGTCTGCACAAATACATCGTTGACAATGGTGGTGAAAACCATCCAAATGCCAAAGTGGACTTCAAACTGGGCGATATCGTATCTACCCTGATCAGAACCAACAACGGCGAAACGATCATGCTGTCGCACGATACCAACTCCCCACGCCCTTACTCCCTGAACTTCCGCGTTCAAGGTACCAACGGCCTGTGGATGGATGACCAGAAATCTGTTTACGTAGAAAAGAAAAGTAAATACGACGAATGGGAACCAACCGGCGATCCTAAAGATGCCAACAGCTACTTTGGTAAATACGATCACCCGCTATGGAAAAAATATGCAACGGATGCTGCAGGCGCTGGTCACGGTGGTATGGACTGGTTTGTACTCAACTCCTTCCTGGAGTGTATCAAACGCGGCACCCCATATCCGCTGGATGTATATGATATGGCTACCTGGTATGCTATCACGCCACTGAGCGAGCAGTCAGTAGCAGAAAGCGGCAGCGTACAGTTCATTCCTGACTTCACCCGTGGTCGCTGGATGAACAGAACACCGATTTTTGCACTGGATGACCAGTACTAAGAAAGCTGTTAGCCATTAGCTTTTAGCTTTTAGTAAAATGCAGCGAATAATAAATGCAGCGGAGATAAAAGCGGAGGTAGTAAAATACTTTCCGCTGATATCTCCGCTGCATTTTTGCTAAAAGCTAATAGCTAAAAGCTAACAGCTATTGGTTGCACAGTAACCCCATCTTCAATGGTCGTTACATATACTTCCGGCTCTTTACCGTATTGATCCTGGTAACGTGATTTAATAAACGCTACATAGTCTGCTACTTTTTCAGCTTTCACCAGGTTGATGGTGCATCCACCAAAGCCTCCACCCATCACGCGGGCGCCGGCTACTTCTTCCCTTTCACGGGCCAGCGATACGAGGAAGTCCAGCTCAGGGCAACTTACCTCATACAGTTTACTCAAACCTTCATGTGTAGCATACATCAGTTCTCCAAACTGTTGCAGGTCGCCTTGTTTCAGCAGGGTGGTAGCATCCTGTACGCGTTGTATTTCTGCTATCACATAAGTGCAACGGTCGTATACTTTATCGGAGATCTGATCGCGCACGGCGTTGAGCATCTCCATATCAGCATCCCGCAAAGACTTTACTGCCGGGTGATTGGCCTGAATAGCCTTCACACCTTCCTCACATTGCAAACGGCGTACATTGTATTCGGAAGATGCCAGTGAGTGATGCACCATAGAATTACACAGCACTACTTTATAACCAGGGAAGTTGAACGGGAAATATTCAAACGCAAGACTGCGGCAGTCCAGACGCATTACCTGGTCTTTTTTGCCATGCAGGTTCGCAAACTGGTCCATGATACCACATTTCACACCAGGGAAGGTATGTTCTGCTTTCTGCCCTATTAAGGCCATTTCCATGCGATCCAGCCCATAGTCAAACAGATGATCCAGCGCTGCTACCAGTCCGCCTTCTACTGCCGCAGAAGAAGACATGCCCGCGCCTACCGGAATATCGCCCGATATCACACAGTCAAAGCCTTCTACCTTCAATCCACGCTCCTGCAGCTGATTCACCACTCCCATCAGGTAGTTGATCCATCCGGGCGTAGGCTTTACATCTGCCAGCGAAAAAGACACCGTTTCATTGGTAAAAACGGCATGTGCATTACATTGCTGCGTATTGTTGAGGGCAATGGCGTAAACAATTTTTTTGTCGATCGCCGCAGGCAACACAAACCCATCATTATAATCTGTGTGTTCACCAATTAAATTGATTCTGCCAGGAGAAACGACCATCAATGGCTCTTTCTCAAATAAGTGGATAAACTGCTCCCTGGTTTTCTGTATCATTAAAAGAATATTAAACGTAAAATTTACACCTAAAAATATAAAAATGATTTGGAAAAGCAAAAAGCTGAAGGCAGAAAGCAAAAAGCTATTAAAGCGAATGACCAGAGCAAAGGATTTAATTCCGCTCTGGTCATTCGCTTTAATAGCTTTTTGCTTTATCCTTTAAGCCTTAGGCTTTCTTTCCGATCTTGTCTCCTACCAGGGCATAAAACAGGATATACAGGTAACAAGGTACCATACAGTACAGGAATGCATGTCTGAAATCAATGCTGGCGCTGTACAGGAAATTAAACATACTGTGTTCGTTAAACATACCGGCATATACCTGTGGCAGTACACCACCGCCCACAATACCCATTACCAGTAAGGCAGAGCCGATTTTGGTGAAACGACCCAGGCCATCAATGGCCATTGGGAAAATGGCCGGCCACATCAATGCGTTGGCCAGTCCGAGTAAAGCGATAAAGGTTACCGCAGAAGCGCCGGTGTTGAAATAGGCGGCTACAGTAAATACCACACCCAGCACTGCGGAGATTTGCAGACCTTTTTTACCACTGAGGTATTTCGGAATGGTGGCAATACCTATTACATATCCTACCAGCATGGCTACCAGGGTAAAAGAGGTAAAATATTTACTATCATCTACGCTCATACCCAATGAGGTACCGTATTGTCCGATTACATCGCCTGCCATTACTTCCACACCCACATAGGTAAAAATGCAAAGCACACCCAGCACCAGCTGAGGGAACTGGAATACACTTGTTTTACCCTGCGTAGCTGCTGCCGTAGTAGCATCTTCTGCATTGGTATCTATTTCAGGTAAAGAAGAACGTTTCAGCAGGAAGGCCAGGATAGTTAATATAATGGCTATTACCAGGTAAGGCGCAATAACACGGGAAGCCAGACTGTCCAGCAAAGCAGTTTTCTGCGTGGCATCAACTGCAGCCGCAATATCTGCCTCCAGCTTTTCAGCACCTTTCAGTACAATAGAGCTCAGGATCAATGGCGCCAGTGCACCTGCACTTTTATTACAGATCCCGAGAATACTGATACGCTTGGCAGCACTTTCTTTAGGTCCAATAATACTGGCGTAGGGATTGGAAGCTGTTTGCAGCAATGCCAGTCCGGCGCCCTGTACAAACAGTCCTGTCAGGAATATCCCAAAGCTACGTGCGTTGGCGGCAGGGATAAAGATCAGGGAACCTACGGCTATGATCAGGAGTCCTAAAGCCATCCCGTTTTTGAACCCCGTTTTATTCAGGATAAAAGAAGAAGGAATAGAGAGGAAAAAATAGGCCATAAAAAAGGCCATAGTTACGAGCAGTGCCTGGGCTACATTCAGCTCACACACAATTCGGAAGAACTGGATCAATGTTCCGTTGAGCCAGGTAACAAAGCCGAATACGAAAAACAACATGCCTATAATGGCCATTGATTGCGCGTATCCTGCCTGTTTGGGAGGTAAGTTCATTGTTACTGTTTGGTTGGACATAAGCCGTCTGAATTATTTTTTTTGATAAGCACGAACATAATTAAACTTCTCCTATATTTCGTGTATATTTCGCAAATATTTTTGCTAAAACGTTTAACCTAAACGCTAAATTGCAAGAATAATTTTACTTTTTAAAAAATTTTAAAAAATTCTTTATACATTTATCCGGCAAAATTTCACTGTAACTTAACACGTTTATGACTCAGCAATCTAAACAAAGCGCACAAAGCACCCATCCTTCGTTCTTTGTGCTAATTCTGGTTTTCTTCTTCTGGGGATTTCTGGCAGCGTCCAACAGTATCTTTATCCCTTTCTGCAAATCTCATTTTAACCTTACCCAACTGGAGTCTCAACTGATTGACTTCTCTTTCTACAGCGCCTATTTCATAGGTTCACTGATTCTATACCTGGCATCTACTGCAAGGAAAGTAGATATCCTTAATAAGATTGGGTATAAGAAGGGTATTATTTACGGTTTATTGATCTCTGTACTGGGATCAGTGATTATGATTCCATGTGTAAATAAGGAAAAGATTGTTCCTATTAAGGAAACTATTGCTGACATCAGCGGTTTCCAGGTAGAGCAACAACTGCAGACTTCTGACAGACAGGTAAAAATCCGTCGTGAGAAAGATCCTGATACTTACTCCCTGCTTATCAGCAACAACGATGCGGCTGAAAAGTATACTACGAATCCTCAGTTAATTTCTGCGGTTTCCGGAGGCTTTACTAAAGATGAAGAGCATCATCAATATGCTGCTATCTTTACAAAAGCTAACCTGGAAAAAGTAGTCACCGTATTAGATACTGACTATAAGCAAACAGTTACTTTCGGTTATTTTGCACTGATCCTGATGGCCTTATTTATTGTGGCGTTAGGATTTTCCTTACAGCAAACGGCTGCCAATCCGTTTGCTATTTTGCTGGGCGATCCTGCCAAAGGCGCACACCGTCTTAACCTGGCAGGTGGTATCAACTCTTTCGGTACTACCATCGGACCCATTATCGTAAGCATGTTGCTGTTCGGTAATATTAAAGGGGGTGATGTAAGCACTGATATCAGCAAGATCAATACTTTATATTTCTTACTCATTGCGTTGTTCCTGATTGCGGCGGCTATTTTTGCTTTTGTAAAGATGCCCGAAAGCCAGGACACTGAAGCATTTGAATCTTCTCCCAAAGCTACCAGGTCATTACTGGGTATCACTTTCATGTTTGTCCTGATCCTCATGGGTCTGGTGCTGAAATTTGAGCTGCCTATGTTTATCGCTGGTATCGTGGGGATTGTTGGTATCCTCTTCTACTCTAAAATGGCCTCTTCCGGTAACAGTGAAGGCTGGGGTGCTATGAAATATCCACAGCTGATCCTCGGTATGCTGGCTATCTTCATCTATGTAGGAGTGGAAGTATCCATTGCCAGTAACCTCGGCGCATTGCTGAAACATCCTGGCTTTCTGACCGCGAAAGGTCTGGCGGAATCAGAACTGGATCCTTATGTATCCCTGTTCTGGGGCAGTATGATGATTGGTCGCTGGACAGGCGCTATCAGCGTATTCAATGTATCTAAACAAGTTCGTAACATTCTGTGTGTTATTGTTCCTTTTGTAGCATATGGTGTTATTCTCGGCGCCAACAGTGTAAAGGGCAATGATATCTCCGTGTTATATCCATATATTATCTGTATAGTGGTGCAGATAGTAGGTTTCTTTGCCGGACAGGACAAACCTGCCAAAACCCTGATGGTCTTCGGTCTGCTGGGTGTTGGTGCAATCCTGATCGGATTATTCTCTACCGGTCAGCTGGCCACTTTCGCATTCATCAGCGGCGGATTATTCTGCTCTGTAATGTGGCCTAGCATTTTCGCATTATCTATTGCAGGTCTGGGCAAGTATACTGGCCAGGGTTCTGCATTCCTGATAATGATGATTCTCGGTGGATCGCTCATTCCTCCTGTACAGGGCGGTCTGGCAGACATCCCAAGCATTGGTATCCACGCCTCTTATGTTATTCCGGCGTTGTGCTTTGCTTACCTCGCGTTCTTCGCATTTAGAGTTAAAACCATTTTAAAATCTCAAGGAATTGATTATGAGTCAGCAGTTAGCGGTGGGCATTGATATTGGAGGCACAAACACCAAATTCGGAATTGTAGATCGCAGAGGTAATATTTTATGTGACGGTCGTATGTTGACCAACCAGCATGAAGATGTAACTGGCTTTCTCGATGAATTACATGAACACCTGTCTGCCCTCATTGAACAGGCAGGCGGCATAGAAAACATGAAAGGTATTGGCGTAGGAGCTCCTAACGGCAACTACTACACCGGCAATATTGAATATGCACCAAACCTGCGCTGGAAAGGGGTAGTACCTTTGGCCAGTTTGCTGGAACAAAAATTTGGTTTGCCTACTGTGCTGACCAATGATGCAAATGCAGCTGCACTGGGTGAGCTCATTTATGGGGCAGCCAGAGGTATGAAAGACTTTATCGTGATCACCCTGGGCACAGGTGTAGGCAGCGGTATCGTTGCCAACGGACAACTGATTTACGGACACGATGGTTTTGCAGGTGAACTGGGCCACTGTATCGTTATTCCCGGTGGACGTTTACATACCGGTACAGGGGCACATGGCTCGCTGGAAGCTTACGCTTCTGCTACCGGTGTTACCAATACTGCACTGGAGTTCCTGGCTGATCGCCCGGATACTCCCAGCATGATGCGGGAACATACCAAAGAAGAAATCAATTCCAAACTCATTTACGAAGCAGCCATGAAAGGCGATCCGCTGGCTATGGAAGTATATGAGTTCACCGGCAAAATTCTCGGTGAAGCCCTCGCCAATTTCGTGATGTTCTCCAGCCCGGAAGCCATTGTGCTGTTCGGTGGCTTAACCAAAGCCGGTGACCTGATCATGAAACCTGTGCGGGAGCATATGGAAAAGAACCTGCTTCCTATTTTCCAGAATAAAGTTAAATTGCTGTTCTCAGAACTGAGAGAAAGCGATGCAGCGATTCTGGGCGCCAGTGCACTGGCGTGGGAAATGAAGGACTAAAGAGCTGTTAGCTATTAGCTTTTAGCCTTTAGTAAATGCAGCGAAGATGAACTGGATTTACTTTGACGCTAATCGCTTAATCTAACAGCTAACCGCTAAAAGCTAAAAGCTATTTGTATGAAAGATAGAAGAACATTCCTGAAAACAGCGGCCCTTAGCGCCGCTGTTTTCTCTTTGGATGGCGTAAAAGGTGCGGCTGCACGCTCCATGGGAACAGGTGCAGCAGTGAAAGGAAAACCAATTGTGGTATCTACCTGGGACTTTGGCCGTGCGGCCAATGCTGCTGCATGGGAAATACTGAAGAAAGGCGGCCGTGCCCTCGACGCCGTAGAAGCTGGGGTAAAAGTACCCGAAGCAGATCCCAACAACCACACTGTTGGTTATTCCGGTTATCCTGACCGCGATGGTCGCGTTACGCTGGATGCCTGCATCATGGATGAACTGGGCAACTGTGGTTCGGTAGGCGCACTGGAGCATGTAACCCATGCCATTTCAGTAGCCCGCCTGGTGATGGAAAAAACGCCGCATGTAATGCTGGTGGGTGATGGCGCCCTGCAATTTGCACTTGCCAACGGTTTCGAGAAAGAAAACCTGTTGACACCGGAATCAGAAAAAGCATGGAAAGAATGGCTGAAAAAATCGGAATACAAACCGATCATCAACATAGAAAATAAATCGTACACACCCACCAATGGCGCTACTGCGTTTAATCCGCTGATGCTCCCAGGGAATGTGTATAACCACGATACCATTGGTATGGTAGCCATGGATGCCGAAGGCAACCTGTCAGGTGCCTGTACCACCAGTGGCATGGCATTCAAACTCCATGGCCGTTTGGGTGATTCTCCCATCATTGGCGCAGGATTATATGTAGATAATGAAATAGGCGCTGCTACCAGCACCGGTGTAGGAGAAGAAGTGATTAAAATAGTGGGCAGCCACCTGGTGGTAGAACTGATGCGTCAGGGATATCCGCCGGAAAAAGCCTGCAAAGAAGCAGTAGAGCGTATTGTGAAGAGAAGTCCTTCTAAAGCAAAAGAAATCCAGGTGGGTTTCCTTGCACTCAACAAAAAAGGCGAACATGGCGCTTACTGCATCCAGAAAGGGTTTAGCTATGCCGTATGCACCAGCGACACCAGTAATATTTTAATTGACGGAAAGCATCATTTTTAGCTTTTGGCCATTAGCTTTTAGCTTTTAGTAAATGCAGCGGAGATCATGTTATGTTGATGGGACGACATTTGCAAAAAGCTAAAAGCTGATCCTACAGGCTAAAAGCTAACTACTAAAAGCTAAAAGCTGTTCTCTATGTCGTTTACCCTCGAAATATGCGCCGCTTCAGTAGCTTCCTGCATTGCTGCAGAAAAAGGTGGCGCCAGCAGGATAGAACTCTGTGATAATCTGCTGGAAGGCGGTACCACGCCCAGTTATGCTACGATTGCACTGGCGCGGGAAAAAGTAAAAATAGACCTCTACCCTATTATACGTCCACGTGGTGGCGATTTCCTCTACTCCGATCTGGAATTTGAGGTCATGAAAAAAGATATTGAATTATGCAAGCAACTGGGCTGTAATGGCGTAGTGATAGGCATTCTCACCCCCGACGGCCGCGTGGATAAACAACGCTGTAAAATACTTACCTCGCTGGCATGGCCTATGGGCGTTACGTTTCACCGTGCATTTGATATGACAGATAATCCTTTCGAAGCACTGGAAGATATTATTGCTATCGGCTGCGAAAGAATTCTGACCTCCGGCGCCCGCAATACCGCCGTAGAAGGCGCTGCACTGCTGAAAGACCTCGTGACAAGAGCTAATGACAGGATCGCTATCATGGCAGGTTCCGGTGTACGTGCCAATAACATCGCACAACTGATTACAGCCACCGGTGTAAAAGAATATCATACATCTGCCAAAGCCTATGAAGAAAGTAAAATGGTATATCGCAATCCTAATGTGAGTATGGGCGGCATTCCCGGCGTTCCTGAATATGGCATCTCTGCCACACAACAAAAAGAAGTCGAATTAATCCGTGAAATAGGCGAGAAAACATTATTATCTTAGTCCGGCTTTTTAGCAATCACTATGAAAGACCCATTTATTATTATAAATACGCTGGCTAATAGCTAACTGCTAATAGTTAACAGCTTTTAAAGTGAACAACGAAATGAAAAAACTGATCATTGCAACAGGTCTGTTGCTTGGCGGATTCTTCGCGCAGGCACAGATCAAAGGAGTTAAACACGTTATCCTGATAGGCATGGATGGCTTCGGGGCATATTGCTTTCCAAAAGTGGATAACCCAAACATGAAACAAATGATGCAGGACGGTGCGTGGACCTTACAAGCCCGCAGTGTATTGCCCTCTTCCAGTGCGGTTAACTGGGCATCCATGGTAATGGGCGCAGGCCCGGAAATACACGGATACACAGAGTGGGATAGCAAAAAACCGGAACTGCCTTCCCGTGAACTCGACCAGTATGGCATGTTCCCCTCTATCTACACCCTGCTCCGTGAGCAAAAACCAAACGCTGAAATTGGCGTTATCTATAGCTGGGATGGTATTGGCTACCTGTTTCCAAAAGCGGCAGTAAACAAACAACTGGCTTGTCACGACAACGACAGTCTCGCTACCGCCGCATCTGTTGATTATATCAAAGAAAAGAAACCGGACTTCCTGTTTATCCACTTCGATGAACCAGATGGCACCGGACATAACATAGGTCATAATATTCAGCCTTATTTTGACCAGGTACATAAGAATGATATTTTGCTCGGCAAAATATTACAGGCGGTGAAAGATGCAGGCATGTGGG
>NZ_DATCVJ010000206.1:0-3383 GCF_036566945.1 Chitinophaga sp.
GGGTAGACTACCTCATGATACCGGCCTCTCAATTCGAAAAATACTTTACACTGTTTCTCGTCAGTGCCATCGGCTATTTTTTGTTCTTTCATCTCAGTTGTTACCTCAGCTTCCAGATCATAGAAAATGTACAAGCTTCTCTCACTGGCATACACATAGAAAAGGATTACCAATTCCTCAGTAACCCCGACGAGAAAAAGTACATCTACTACGGCTACTTTATTCTGCAGTCCGTTTTCTTACTGGGAGCCACCTGTTTTCATAAATATAGTTTCCTCAAAACCCTTTTCTGCCTGTTCATTTTCCTGTTTGGCCTGTATGTGATTAACTGTATCATCATTAGCTTATTATTCGGGCTGCAGGGAGAATTCTGGAAAAGGTCCGTCCCATTCGTGATGGTGAATAAACTGGTAGGTGGGCCTATCTCCTGGCATACCGATACTTACGTTATTCCCCGTTGGCTGCTGGATGTATACCTCTTTATCATCAGGTTCCTGTTAGCGCCGGTGCTTTGGACCATAGCCTATTTCCGGTTGAAGGATCAAGAAATTTAAAACTTTTGTGAGATGGAATTCAAAGAAACGCAAGCCATATACGTACAGATCGCGGATTATATCTGCGAACAGGTATTGCTTAATAAATGGCAACCGGACGAACGCATTCCTTCCGTAAGGGAACTGGCCGTATTGCTGGAAGTAAATCCCAATACCGTGATGCGTACCTGCGAGCTATTGCAGCAGCAGGAAATCATTTTCAATAAAAGAGGAATCGGCTATTTCATCAGTGCAGATGCCATTAAGAAAATCAGGCAATTCAAAAAAGAAACATTCATCAGCAATGAATTGCCCAGCTTCTTCCGCAGCTTGTACCTACTGGATCTGGGCCTCGATGAACTGAAACCTCATTTTGAGAAATTCAAAAAATCTAATTTCAACTAATATGAAAACGAGTAAAAAATTAATGATCGGTTTTTCTGGTATACTCGTGTTTTTGATGGTGTTTGCGGCCGTGCTGCTGCGGGTGAACTATAGTAAAGGGGTGACCAACGAAGCGCAATACAATCACCAACCCGCGACGGACCCTAAGGATAAAACAGAAACCCTTCAGCCGTTCAGTGTCTTGGTAATTACCAATGGACAGGCAGATCTGGCGACCACGAAAACCCGTGAAGAGAACACACAAGATAGTCATACTACGTATGTTCAGAATATCAACAACGTGGCGATTAATAAAGGCGATACTTATACGATCAATCACCACAGCAATGTAACGCTTCGCCAATCCGGCGATACATTATTTATACGCCTGGATGAAGCAAATGATATATGGCTTAGCTGCCCCTCACTGAAGGTGATTCAAAACAGTTACTGCAATGTGTCTATGAATGATTTCACTTTACCCAAACTGGTGATCCAATCCGGACCTCTCGCAGGCGCCGTTCTCTCGAACAACCACATCACCACATTGGATTACACAGGTGAACGGGCGAACGACTTTTCCCTGCAAGGCGACAATACATTGGATAGCGTGAAAATAAGAATGGGAAAATCTGGTTCACTCCGGTTTGAAGATATACAATATAAAGTGGCGGATATCCGGGTAGATAGCTTACGGGAGTTAAACATTTACGGTAAAGCCATCAGTTGTATTAAACAGATTAACTAACAATAACGACTATACGTATTTAGCAATAATTTCTATCGATATATAAACGGGCTTATTTTTTAATCAGCCTTCTTTATTCAAAAGATAAAAAAAGTCCCGATTTTCATCGGGACTTTTCTATGTACTATCTTAAAACTGCGTAGCTAAATAGGCCATGGTACCCATTCCTATCTCTATCGCATGTTCGTCTACATCAAAAGTAGGGGTATGCACGCCGGAAGTAATTCCCCGGGCTACATTACCGGTGCCCAATCTGAAAAAGCAGGCAGGTACCACCTGTGAATAAAAGGCAAAATCTTCTGCTCCCATTCTGATCTCCGTATCACCTACATGACCGGCATCCAGGTATTCGGTGGCGAAGTGGCGGGCCTTCTTCGTCACCCCTTCATTGTTATACAGCGTAGGGTATCCTACCAATATATCAATCTCTATTTCTGCCCCCATCGCTTCTGCAATGCCTATTGCCTGTTTGCGGATCAGCTCATGTGCCTTAAAGCGCCAGGTTTCATCCATTGCCCTGAAAGTACCCATCAGCTTCACTTCACTCGGAATTACATTCGTGGTAAATCCGCCATTGAAAGCACAGATAGATAATACAGAAGGAGAGAAAGGATTGTTGTTACGGGAGATGATCTGCTGTAAGCTTACCACCAGTTGAGAAGCTACCAGGATGGTATCTACGGTCAGATGTGGCTGCGCCGCATGGCCGCCTTTCCCTTTGATGGTAATATATATTTCGTCGGCACTGGCCATGTATTTCCCTTCGCAGAAACCCAGCTTACCTGCTTCCAGTGTGGGATGCACGTGCATGCCCAGGATAGCGTCGGGGCGTGGGTTTTCGAGGGCGCCTTCCTCAATCATAATACTGGCGCCACCGGGATGTTTTTCTTCTCCCGGCTGAAACAATATTTTGATAGTGCCTTCAAACTGATCTTTCAGTTCATTTAATATTTTGGTCGCGCCCAATACACAGGAGGTATGTACATCATGTCCGCAGGCATGCATCACACCTACGTTGGTAGATTTATAAGGCACGTCATTGGCTTCCGTGATAGGCAGTGCATCCATGTCGGCACGCAGCGCAATTACTTTGGAAGTTGGATTTTTTCCTTGAATCAGGGCTACGATGCCAGTGCCGGCAATGCCTGCCTGGAAAGGGACCCCAAATGCGGTAAGTTGCTGCTGTATAAAAGCAGTCGTTTCAAATTCCTGAAAGGATAGTTCCGGATGGGAATGCAAATGCCGCCTGACAGCAGTAAATTCAGGCGCATACGCTTTTGCCAGCTCTTTAATACGGTTCTTCATTCGATAGTTCTTTATCCAGTGACACGTTAATAATGGCTGGTACTACAAATACGCCTCCTGAAAACAGGTCGGATAATTTGTCCCGTAACTCAGTGGCTTCTTCACGACTTTTAAAATCGCCTACGCGCACTTTAAAATAGGGGGCCTGGTAATCGAGATAGGTGCGATAGTCGCCAAAGAGCTGCATCACTTTTGCTTTGGCTTCATTGGCATCGCCGCGTTTGTTGGTGGAAATCACCTGTACCCGGAAACCGGACTGGTTGCGGATGGCCAGGGTGTTAATGTAGATCTGTTTTTTAATCAGCACATCCACACGACTGTCTTTAATCACCTTCACATTTCCGTTGGTGGCTATTGCATTGTCTTGCGCCATGGCCCAGGTACTTCCCAACAGACAGCAAACCAGGATGAAT
>NZ_DATCVJ010000207.1:0-4472 GCF_036566945.1 Chitinophaga sp.
TTTTTTCTTTATTAAATATGCACACAGCATATACGATATCAGAATTCTTATCTACATTTAGCCTCATTAAATATCTTACGATGCGTAGGTTGTTGCGTATATCCCTTATCGTTATAGCCATGCTTTCAGTGGTATATCTTCTGGGCCCCAAACCGGCCGATCCGGTATATAATCGTGGGTTACCATCGGTGCCCGCTGCCGGCACGGCACTGGAGGATTACATTCAGGCAAAAGAAGCAAAACATCATTTGAAGCCGGATAACGAGGCCCGTATCGTATGGAATGATTCCCTGCACCACAAAACACCTTATGCCGTAGTATACCTGCATGGCTTTTCCGCCAGTCAGGAAGAAGGGAATCCGGTACATCGCAATTTTGCCACGCGCTTTGGCTGTAATCTTTATTTATCAAGACTGGATGGACATGGGATAGATACTTCAGATCCGTTGCTGCATATGACCGCAGCAGGTTTATGGGAAGATGCAGAAGAAGCATTGAGTATAGGCAAAGCACTGGGCGACAAGGTGATCCTGATGAGTACTTCCACCGGAGGCACGCTGGCTTTGCAGCTGGCCGCGGCTTATCCCAACGATGTGTATGCACTGATCAATATGTCGCCCAACGTGGCCATCAATGATGATCTGGCTTTTCTGGCCAATAATCCCTGGGGGTTGCAGCTGGCCCGGGCCGTCAGCAAAGGGGATTTCAGGCGTGGTAGTGATAAGGACCCGGAACGGGCAAAATACTGGTATACCGACTATCGCCTGGAAGGGGTAGTACAGCTGGAAAGTTTGCTGGAATCCACGATGACCCCGGAAACCTTTGCAAAAGTGCATCAGCCGGTATTGAACCTGTATTATTATAAAGATGAAACCCACCAGGACCCTACCGTAAAAGTGTCTGCCATCCTGGAGATGGAAGAAGCGCTGGGAACTCCCGAATCCCAGAAGGAAGCGATCCCCATTCCCGGTGCAGGTGTACATGTGATGGGCTCTGCGCTGACTTCGCATGATTTGCCTGCCGTGGAAAAAGCCATCAGCGAGTTCGCCATCAACAAGTTAAGAATGACCCCGGTACGGTAACACTATTTAGTTAGCCGCAAATGTGAAATCTTTTTTAACTTGTGGTAACATTCCGTATTTAAGCAACGTTAAGTAATCTATGCGTCTTCGTTTTAAACAGATCATCGTTTTTGTTTTCCTGGTATTGGGCATATCCCTCTGTCACACAGGTGCGATGGCGCAGGAGGCGCATGGTGCGGATGTCATTCCGTTGCATGCGATTGTGGTGGGTAAAGACACGATTCCGGTCATTACCCTGGCGATCGTTGATGTAGTGGAAAAAATGCCAAAGGCACTGCGTAAGGAACGCGAGCGCTGGAGCCGTTTACGGAATGCGGTTTATGTAACCTATCCTTATGCCCGGTCAGCTGCCAAAGTGCTGAAAGACGTGAATACCAGCATGGCCAACATGAATAAAAGAGAGCGCAAAGCTTTCCTGGCCACCAAAGAAAAAGAACTCAAAGCCCAGTTCGGCGATAAACTGGAAAATCTCTCCGTATATCAGGGTAAGGTACTCATGAAATTAATCGACCGCGAAACCGGTCAGAATTGCTTTGAAATTATCAAAGAACTCAAAGGTGGGTTTAATGCCCGCGTATGGCAAACCGTTGCCTTCTTCTTTGGTGGTAATCTGAAAAGCGATTATGACAAGCAGGAAGATAAAGACATCGAGGTAATCGTTCAGGAGCTGGAAATGTACCAGCATTACCGCGCCTATAATTAATTCTGCTATCTTCGTAATATTCGCCTGTAACGAAAGAAAAAGGGATTATTATGAAAGCAAGGATCTTACTTACCAGCTTACTGTTTATTTCAATAGGCGCTATGGCGCAATCTGTGGAGGATGATGACCCGGTATATGTGCTGGACAGCGTGGTGGTAACCCAATCCGCCATTGGCCAGGTAACACCGGACCGCATTGGTGTGATCACTATTGCCAAAGGTTCCAAAGCCATATTAAAATACGGCAGTCAGGCGGCCAACGGCGTGGTATATATAGAAACCAAACCCTTTGCCCGTAAAAGGGTGAATGCCCTGTTAAGCAGCGAATCTCCCGCATACGACAGCCTGTTGCGTAAATACGGCAACGACAGCAGCTTTTACTTTATCGTGAACGGCAAGCCCGTAACACCCACCAACGAAACCGGTTTAATGACCGTCGATCGCAAAACATTCCGCACGGTACGCATCATCGATGAAAAGGAAGTACAGGATAAGTACCAGATAATGGACCGGAAGGCCGGGGTAGTCATTACCAGCTCAGAAGATTAAATATTTTCCCATCTTTGCACCTCAATTTACAGCATATGAAACTAGATATACTGGCAATAGCGGTGCACCCGGACGATGTGGAACTGGGCTGTGCAGGCACACTGATGGTGCATGCGGCACAGGGAATGAAGGTAGGAGTAGTGGACCTTACCCGGGGAGAACTGGGTACCCGTGGCACACCGGAGCTGCGGATAGAGGAAGCAGCGGCAGCAGCGAAGATTATGGGACTGGAAGTACGTGAAAACCTCGGTTTAGCCGATGGCTTTTTCAAAAACGATACGCTGGAACAAATGGCTATCATTACGGCGATTCGTAAGTACCGCCCGGATATTGTACTGGCTAACGCCATCGATGACCGTCATCCGGATCATGGCCGTGCCGCCAAACTGATAGCAGACAGCTGCTTCATGGCAGGGCTAAGGAAAATCGAAACGTCGTCAGACGGGCAGCCGCAGGAAGCCTGGCGTCCAAAGCAGGTATTTCACTTCCTGCAGGACCGTTACCATGAACCAGATTTCGTGATAGATATTACATCAGTGATAGACCGGAAACTGGAAGCCATTAAAAGTTTCAGTTCCCAGTTCCTGGCGCCCAAAGATAACGAGCCACAGACCTATATTTCCGGCTCCGGCTTCTTTGATAGTGTTGTTTACCGCGCTAAAATGCTGGGCAAAATGGTAGGAGTGGAGTATGCCGAAGGTTATACCTCTGCTAAAATGATTGGTGTGCGGAGTTTTAAAGATATGATTAATAAAACTACTTAATGAGAGAAGGATTGGTCACTCGTTTTTAGCAGCAATGCAGTGGAAACGGCCCAGGGGCGGGCCAGCCTTAAACTTAAGCAAAAATGCAGCGTACACCAACCAGTGTACGCTGCATTTTTGCTTAAAAGAAGTCTGCGACCCCGATTTGGCCACATCGTGTTGACCAGTTCAAGTCCACCTTATCTGCATCCCAACCCCGCCCATTGGACGCTTTGTAGTCTTACCCTCCGGGATGCTAAAACTTACCCGCTATTTTTCTATCTTGGTAATATGAAAAAGTTACCCGCTTTCCTCCTCCTGTTTTTGGTGGCATTATCTGCCGGCGCCCAGAAAACAGACAAACGGCTCACCACCATTTTAGCGCCCCTTCTGACGGCTTTCAACGGGCAGGCCGGTATTTATGTGCATCACCTTAAAACAGACCGTATAGTGGCTATAAATGCCGATACAACGTTTCCTACGGCGAGCATGATTAAAACAGCGATACAGGTGGGCATTTTTAACAAGTTGGCGAAAGGGGAGCTGCAGTATCATCAAAATCTGGTGTACCGGGATTCTTTGCTATATAAGGGGGAAGATATCCTGGGCTCGTTCAGGGACAGTGAGCAGATTTCGTTGGACAAGGTGGTGATGCTGATGCTGACCATGAGTGACAACACCGCCAGCTTGTGGTTGCAATCGCTGGCCGGCGGAGGACTCGTGATTAATCAATGGTTGCAGGAGCATGGGTTTGAACATTTGCGGGTCAATTCCCGCACAAAAGGGAGGGAGGCCAATCGCCAGGAATATGGGTGGGGACAAACCAGTCCACGCGAAATGGCCAGGTTGCTGGAAATGATCTATAAAGGAGAAGTCATCAATGCGGCCGCAAGTGAGCGCATGTACCGGAATCTTACCCGTAACTATTGGGATCAGGAGGGGTTGACGCAGGTACCCGCCAACGTTCGCACCGCGTCAAAAAATGGCGCGGTGGATGAATCACGTTCGGAGGTGATCATGGTAAATGCGCCTCACGGCGATTATGTGTATTGTATTATTACCAAAAACAACAAGGATCAGGGTTGGAACCATGATAATGAAGCATGGCAATTATTGCGAAAGGTGGGTTTTATACTCTGGCAGTATTATGAACCGGCCAGCCAATGGAAACCCGACCCCGCTTCGGGGCAGTTTTATTAACGGTCAATGGGACCCGCTAAACACTAAATGAACAGATCTCGGGTAGCATCAAATTCATCGTGTTTAATGATACTGTTTTTGATAAACGGAATCAAAGCAAGTCCAATCGTTATAACCACCAGTAAAAAGTATTTTTTCTTCATTTCCATGCTAATTGTGTTAAAAAAGTCCAACTATATAACTAAATAACGTGCCA
>NZ_DATCVJ010000208.1:0-2844 GCF_036566945.1 Chitinophaga sp.
CAGGTCTATCTGGGAAGCTACGCCGCCCAAAGCACCACGGTCAAGGATGTCCGTATTGTCACTTCTTACTTCCATCAGGTAGTAACTGGATTTACCATAAGAGCGTGTGCTCTGTAGTCCATCGTAGATAGCGTTTACGCCCTGCTGGAAATCATTCGACGTTTTAAAAAAGGTGGCCGTAGTTTGATTGGAAACCGGTGCCAGGTTAATAAAATCTTTACTGCAGGAAGATATAACCGTTACCAGCGACAAGCCTGCTATTGCTTTTGTGATATTTAACTTCATAAGTTCCCGTTTTTAGAATGAAAGATTGATACCTGCGGTGAATGTTCTCGGCAAAGGATAAGTACCATAGTCCTCTCCTTGCGACAGCGGGCTATCCGGTCTGGCATTCACTTCCGGGTTGTAGCCGGTATAATTGGTCCAGGTATAGATGTTCTGACCAGATACATACACCCGCAATCCCTGTATCTTATTTTTCAACAACTTTTGATTAAAGGTGTAGCCGATGGTGAGGTTACGTAAACGCACATACGAACCATCTTCTACAAAAAAGGAACTGGGTTGAGCGCTGTTACCGGTGGTTACACGGTTAGGCCGGATGGTGTTGCCGTCACCCGGATCTGCAGGCGATTTCCAGTACCCTGTCTCTTCAATCATCTGGTTGGCATTACCTTCTCCATTGTACAGGAAGCGGCGTTGCAGGTTCATGATTTTATTACCGTTTGATGCCTGCAATGCAACAGTGAGATCAAAACCTTTATACCGGAATTCGTTAGAGAGGCCCCATATAAACTTAGGGAAGTAGCTGCCAATCTCTGTTCTGTCGTTGGCATCAATTTTTTTATCCTCGTTCACATCAATGAACTTACGATCACCCGGTTTGGTGGTAGCATAATGCGGATATGCATCCAGGGCTGCCTGGTCTTTGAACGAGCCGCCGTTTACATAGCCATAATAGCTACCGATCGGTGAACCTACTTTTGTGATATATAACTGTGAAATGGTACCGTTACCACCATCAGAAATGATAGGCGCATTGTTGGCGCCGAGTTGCAGCACTTCATTTTTATTAACAGAGATGTTGAAGCTGGTATTCCATACAAAAGCACCGGTCAGGTTGCGGGTATTCAAACCGAATTCCACCCCTGTATTACGCACTTTACCGATGTTCTTTAATGCTGTACCAAATCCGGAACTGAGTGCTACTGGTACATTCAGCAACAGGTCAGAGGTAGTAGCCCGGTAATAATCTGCGCTGAGGTAAATCCGGTTGGTAAATAAACCAATGTCTATCCCTGCGTTCAGCTGTACCGTTTTTTCCCAGGTAAGATCCGGGTTAGCGGGTTGGGATAATCCTACCCCATTGACCGCGGTACCGCTGCCGTTACCCAATATATAGCCGTTGGAGGACAACAGATCGTAAGAGGCGTAGTTGGCAATCTGGAAGTTACCGGAGGTACCATAGCTCACGCGGGCTTTCAGTTCAGAAATAGCTTTCACATGAAAGAATGACTCGTTGCTGATCAGCCATCCACCGGAAACGGCGGGGAAGTAGCCCCATTTGTTGTTGGCGCCGAAGCGGGAAGAGCCGTCGCTGCGGATGCTGGCGGAGATGAAATATTTATCATCGTAATTGTAGTTCACCCTGCCGAGGTACGACAACAGCGACCATTGTGATTCGGTAGAAGTACCGCTGGTGATGGTGGCGGCGTTCAGCGTTTTTACGGCATCGTTAGGGAAGCCTGTACCATCGGTTTCATTGGCTTTGGTAACATTTTTCTGAGAAGTATAACCTGCCAGGATATCGAAGCGGTGGTTTTCGTGTAGACTAAACTGGTAGTTCAGGGTGTTTTCCCAGAGCCAGTTGGTAGACAATGCCGATTGTGCAGAGCCTTTTGGAATAGTGGGCGCTGCCTGTTGTACGGGCTTGTAGCTTCCCAGCGTTGACGGCCGGAAATAATTACGGCTGAAATGATTAATATCTGAGCCGAAGAATGTTTTAAACTTAAGTCCTTTAATGATTTCATATTCGGCGTAGGCGCTACCGAGGTTGCGCACATGGTCCATTTTATCTTTTATCTGTGTAGCCAGTGCTACGGGGTTTTCACCACCGGAATAACCATAGGCCCAAACATTCTGCCGGTTAGTGGCCAGCGAGCCATCTGCGTTATACACCGGGAATATCGGGGATGCTTTCAGGGCATTGCTGAGGATACCGTCGAAGGTCCAGGGGCCTTCACTGTTAATCAGGTCGTAGTGATCAAAGGTGGGGTTCACGGAAACGCCTATCCGTAGTTTTTGTGTGAGCGCTGCTGTCAGGTTAGCTCTCAGTCCATATCTTTTATAGCCGGAGCCGAGGATGATACCTTTCTGATCCAGGTAGTTGCCGGATGCGTAATACTGAAACTTATCACTGCCTCCGGAAACATACAGCGTATGATTTTGAATGGGTGCTGTTCTGAACAGGGCATCCTGCCAGTCTGTATTCGTAAGACCGGGATCGCCTGCCAGGTAAGGCAGCGTTTCAGGAGCTATCTGATAGTTGGAATTGCCCCTGGTGGCATTGTCGTCTGTTATTTTACCGGATGGTTTAGCATCGAGGTAGGCGTTGTTCTTGGCATCAAAGCTGAACTTCGACCAGGTATAGGCATCCATCAGTTTTATTTTTTTGCTGGCTTCCTGAAAGCCCGCGTACATATTATATCCAAAAGAAGGGGGGCCTGATGTTTTGCCTTTTTTGGTGGTAATGAGTACGACGCCGTTAGAAGCCCTGGAACCGTAGATGGATGCGGAAGACGCATCTTTCAGGATATCAATGGAGGCGATATCGTCGCTATTGAG
>NZ_DATCVJ010000209.1:0-5731 GCF_036566945.1 Chitinophaga sp.
ACTGCTCTTTATATATTTCGTAGGTAGGAAATACATTGATGTGATCCCAGGCGATGCCCGTTAATACAGCGATCTGCGGGTGAAGGAAATGAAATTTGGGTCTTTTTTCGATGGCAGAAGCCGGGTATTCATCTGCTTCGCATACAATAACCGGGGCATCGGTGATATTCACTGACTGGGCAAAACCTTCCAGTCTGGCGCCTACCAGGTAGTCGAATGCCTGGTGGTTATACTGCAAGGCGTGCATGACCATGGCTGTAGTGGTGGTTTTACCATGACTACCGCCAATGGCTACCCGGGTTTTATTTTTGCTTTCCTGGTAAATATATTCCGGGAAAGAATAAATTTTCAGCTGCATTTCCCGGGCTTTGATCAGTTCGGGATTGTCTTCCCTGGCATGCATACCGAGGATGACAGCATCTAAATCCGGCGTTATCCGGGCGGCATCCCAACCGGTGTTGTCAGGTAAAATGCCTGCCTGCCGGAGGTTTGAGAGAGCAGGTTCGAAAATTTCATCGTCACTGCCGGTTACCTGGTAACCTTTGTTTTTGAGCGCAATGGCCAATTGATGCATTACGCTGCCGCCTATGGCAATAAAATGTACTTTTGTCATAACGCTGGATAATTTCGGAAGATCCGAAAATTACATTGTTGTTTTTTTTAATGTATTTTCTATATTTGCAAAATAACGTTACAAAAGACGATTAAAAAAGTGGTCGTATCATATTTCCTGTGAAATTTCGTTTTAGTTATAAATTATAAAATTCCCAGTATGCAATCTTATGTAAGAATTTTGGGCTACACGGCTATGGTTTGTATCTTTGCTGTTTTCTTAACGTCCTGCGCAAGCCATCAGAAACTAGGGTGCCCAATGAGAGGGATGGCTAAGTCACCTGCGATAGAACATAATAAAGCATGTTAAATGAATTGGAAAACGTTAGCCAGTGAGGAACAACTCTCTGAAGTCAATGCGGTATCAGCGCATCAGCCGGTAGCTATTTTTAAACACAGTACGCGATGTTCTATCAGCTCGATGGCCAAGGCCAGATTGGAGCGGGCAGCTGTACCGGAAGGGTTAACGTTTTATTACCTGGACCTGATCTCCCATCGGCCGGTATCCAATAAAATAGCCGAATTATACCAGGTACCTCATGAATCTCCGCAGATACTGGTGATCCGCAACGGAGCATGTATTTACAACGAAAGTCATAGTGGCATCCTGATGGATGAAATTGTAGCCCAGGCCGGGTTATAATCTTTTCTTTGCTGTTTTCCTGCCAACCTGGTTTTTGCCGGGTATGGCAAAGATGTGTGTTCAATCGCCCCAAATAGGCTAGCTTTGCAGGATCAATAGCATAGCCAAATGAAACATCGTATAGTAGTAGCAGTTACGGGAGCCAGTGGTTCCATTTATGCGCGTCAGTTGTTGCAAAAGCTGCAGACGGCGCATGCGCAACTGGACCAGGTTGCCGTGGTGATGACAGAAAATGCCAAAACGGTTTGGGAAACAGAACTGAGAGACGAAGATTATAAACAACTGCCTTTCCGCCTTTATACGCAACAGGATTTTCACGCTCCTTTCGCTTCCGGCTCCGGAAGATTTAATACCATGATTATCTGTCCCTGTTCTATGGGCACATTAGGCCGGATTGCCACCGGCATCTCCAATGACCTGATTACCCGTGCAGCTGATGTAGTGCTGAAAGAACGGAGGAAGCTGATTTGTGTGGTGCGGGAAACGCCTTATAACCTGATTCACATCAAAAATATGGAGGCCGTGACCATGGCCGGCGGCATTATTTGTCCGGCTACCCCTTCTTTTTATAGTGTACCCACCACACTGGAAGAAATGGCGGCTACCGTAGTAGACCGCATCATTGATCTGGCAGGCATCGAACAACAAACATACCGCTGGGGCGGCGATAGTAATAATAAACGGGATTAATTATCTTCGTGACATTCTTCATTTTATAACCATTATCATGCAAATAGCTATTATTAACGGGCCTAATTTAAATCTGCTCGGTAAGCGTGAAACAGGCATTTATGGCAGTGAATCTTTCGAGCATTATTTTAAACATCTGCAAAAACAATTTCCGGCTGTCAACTTTACTTATTTTCAAAGTAATGTAGAAGGAGAGCTGGTGAACTATCTGCATGAAGTTGGATTTTCATACGATGGTATCCTGTTAAATGCAGGCGCCTATACACATACTTCGATTGCCATCCGTGACGCCATTGCAGGCATTAAAACGCCGGTGATGGAAATACATATCAGCAATGTATACGCAAGAGAAGAATTCAGACATACATCGCTGATTGCACCTAAATGTATTGGTTGTATCTGCGGACTTGGACTGAAAGGATATCAGCTGGGCGTGGAGTATTTTGGGATGAACGATTTGTAGCGGAGGGGATCGCCTTCGGCGATTGTCTTTGTTCAGGATTATACTGATTTTGATGATTTTCCAGATTTTGTTTTTTTGATTTTGGAAGATTAAAAAAGATTAGCGAAAACGTAAGCGGTGTGTGCTTATGTCTTCGCTAATCTTTTTTACTCCTGTTAAAGAAAAAATCTGGAAAATCATCAAAATCAGTATAATCCTGAACAAAGACAATCGCCGAAGGCGATCCCCTCCGCTATTTTCAAATTTGCCTATGTCATTGAAATACATTTAATTGCGGGACTCAATTTAAATAACCACCATCCAGAAAACCACTTCTATGAAACATGTCCCCTCCGGCAGTTTACTGCCCGCCATTTTTTTAATGGCAACTATTGCTTTTACAGGCTGTAATAAAGACGACGATAACCCGGTAACGCCCCCTGTTGCCACCATGGACCAATTATATGGTCAGGCTGTACAAGACGCCATGGTAGCAGATAGCAGCGAGATGACCGATGCGTTGTGGCCTATTACGGCAGACAATGCGGATCTGCAATGGAAAACCATTAATGGTCAGTCGTATGTATTATTAGCTACTTTTATGCGCTTCCCCTCCAGTTATCCCGAAGGCGATTCCATCACCAATGTATGGGGCGAATCGTGGCTGTTCATCCCTAAGCAGATGAAAAACAAGATAGGGCCTTCGTTGACACCGACCTCCGATACGATTATGCGGATATGTCAGTTGTTAGGACTGCCGCCGGTGAACAGCAAAACCAATACGCATATTGCCACCATGTGGGTGAAGGCAGAGCGATTGTACCGGCCCGCAGGCAATCCGGCCATTAATACGAAAAGTGCCACCGCCGTTTTGCAAAGTAGCGTATCGCCTGCATATGCTACCTGGTTTAATGGCTACATTATTTATGCTTACTACCGGCCATTAACCTCCGCTACTGATGCCCATTATCCATGGACCAGGATGGGATATACTTATGACTGGGCGCCAGGTGCGGGCAGGGTAGGGTTGAGTGAGTATGTGTTGCAGGCTGCCTCCGGCGCCTGGGTAGAAAAAGTGACAAGGGCAGCGGATTTTTTTAAGAACTAACGTGAGTTTTTGTCTTTGTTCAGGATTATACTGATTTAGATGATTTTCCAGATTTTTGTTTTTTTGATTTTATAAGATTAAAGAAGATTAGCGAAGTTGGATGTCACATCTATCTTCGCTAATCTTTTTTAATCCTGATAAACAATCTGGAAAATCATCTAAATCAGTATAATCCTGAACAAAGACAAAAATTCGCTACAGGTACTGAAAATTAGTCTTGGGCGTAATATTCAGTAACGTCTGATAGATCAGGTGGATGGTATTTTCAATATCATCTTTCTTCACCATTTCGACCGTGGTGTGCATATAGCGCAACGGTAAACTGATCAGGGCTGAAGGCGTGCCATCATTGCTGTAGGCAAAAGCATCGGTATCAGTACCAGTGGAGCGGCTTACGGCGTGCAGCTGGTGAGGGATATCGTTTTTCTTTGCCGTTTTAATGATGAGGTCACGGAGGATGTTGTGTACCGCAGGACCATAAGTGATACTTGGACCGCCACCGCATTTGATTTCCCCTTCAATGTTTTTATTGATCATAGGCGTGGTGGTATCGTGGGTCACGTCTGTGATGATGGCGACATTAGGTTTAATACGTTTGGCAATCATTTCTGCGCCGCGTAAGCCTACTTCTTCCTGCACTGCATTCACAATATATAAACCGAAAGGTAGCTGCTGTTTCTTTTCTTTCAGCATTCTGGCTACCTCCGCAATCATGAAACCACCGATGCGGTTATCGATCGCACGGCAAACATAGTAGTCGTAGTTCAGTTCCTGGAAACCATCTGCAAATGTGCACACGCAACCTACGTGAATGCCCAGCTCTTCCACTTCTTTACGGGAACGGGCGCCACAATCCAGGAAGATGTTTTCTACTTTGGGTTGTGGTTCTTTACCATCGCCGCTACGGATGCGGGTGTGAATAGCCGGCCAGCCAAATACAGCTTTTACGATCCCTTTGTCGGTATGAATATTTACGCGCATGGAGGGCGCTATTTGTTGATCGGAGCCACCATTGCGGATCACGTAGATCAGTCCTTCCGGTGAAATATAGTTTACAAACCAGGAAATCTCATCTGCATGGGCTTCGATGACAACCTTGAATTCCGCTTTAGGATTGATTACACCCACTGCAGAACCGTATGGATCTACAAAATGCTCGTCGATATAAGGTGTCAGATATTTCAGCCAAAGCTTTTGTCCTTCTTTCTCAAAACCGGTAGGAGATGGGTTGTTCAGGTAAGTTTCCAGGAATGTCAATGATTCCTTGCTGAATATTGATTTCTGTTTTTTGGACATGTTTAGTGGAAATTTTGATCGGACAAAGGTAGGGAAAAAGCAGTTAGCTCACTGCTACAGCCAGCAGGTACACTACTGCCGACAGTGCCATGCATCCATCCAGCACAAAATAAAAAAGGTAATCGGACTGGCTATGATGGGCTTTGTGTGTAAGCAGAGCGGTAACGGCTACCGGGATCAGGAGGGAAATAATGGCGGTGACGGTAATAAATGGCGCCATTAATCCGGCGCTGACAGCGGCTATCAGCAAGGTGAAATAGTAAAGACGGTTCAGGTTTTTGAAACTCAGTCGCGTAATCAGACTCCGGATGCCTTCTTTTTTATCTGATTCCAGGTCGCGGTAATCAAACAAAATGCAGATGGCATAGATGAGGAAAAAACGATGGAGGGTAAGAAGTATCAACGGCGTGGTAGCAAAATTACCGGCTACCAGCGCGGGCAGCAGCGTGGTAACGTAGGTCCACACAAATGTGAGAAACAACGTTTTGCCGATGGCTACTTTACTCAGCCAGCGGAAGGCGGGGTGAGGTACTTTAGGTGCTGAATATAAAAAGGTAAGTATAGCGCTGCCGCAGAGTACCAGCCAGTGTTCGCGTAGTTGCCAGAAGAACCATCCGGAGCCGATGAGGCCAATGCCGCAGAGCACCAGCAATCCGTTGCGGTACTGGTTGTTCCAGCCTATTCTTTCTGAAGTTGCCGAAAAGTCGCCGGGAGTCAGGTACCAATGGAAGTTATAGCTGCAGATAGTAGAAAACAGGACGAAGAGATAGAAAGTGTTTTGTTGGTACTGAAGTCCCAGCAGTTGATTGGTTTGCCAGATCATCAGCAGTGCACACAACGAAATATAGATCGAAGTGAAAAGTATGAAATTGAAAATACTCCGGAACATAGATAGTGTTTAGCTGTTAGCTGTTAGCTTTTAGCTTTTAGAGAATGCAGC
>NZ_DATCVJ010000210.1:0-6872 GCF_036566945.1 Chitinophaga sp.
TACCTGGCGCCGATAGACAAAGACAGACGTTATAACTTCGGTGAAAATCCGTTTACCGGCGTATGGAATTCCAGACTCGCCAATCCGGATATCACCTGGGAAAAAGCGGCGATGACGAACATCAGCCTCGAAGCTGGCTTCTTCCAAAATAAATTAAATACCACCATTACCTGGTTTAACAAGAATACCCGCGACATGCTGGTACCCGCTCCTGAAATGGATTTGCATGGTACCTCCGCTATTCCTGACCGTAATATTGGTCAGCTGAACAACAAAGGCTGGGAAGTAGAAGTAGGCTACCAGGGCGGCAATGATCGTTTTCATTACAACGTAAGCGCCAACGCTTCTTTCATTAAAAACGAAGTGACCAAACTATACGATCCTTCTTCTTACATTGGCTCTACTCCGTACGGACGCCAGGGCGTAGAAATTTCCCGCACCTATGTAGGTCAGCCACTGGCCTCCTACTATGGCTGGAAAACCAATGGCATTTATCAGACCGCAGATGAAATAAAAAATGACGCCAACATCGCCAACGATCCTAACAAAAGCAAAATTGTACCCGGTGATGTAAAATTTGTGGACACCGATGGCGACGGCATCGTCAACGATAAAGACCGTGTGAACCTGGGCAGCCCCAATCCTAAAATGGTATACGGCATACAGGCCAGTGGCAGTTACAAAGGTTTTGATCTGAGTCTTTCTTTTGCCGGCGTAAGCGGTGTAAAACTATACAACGCTGATAAAATGCAGGGCATGGATCCCACCTATTCCTATAACATGTATGCCGACGCATTGAACCGCTGGCATGGCGCAGGTACCAGCAACAGCGTACCACGTATGTCGAAAAACGATAACAACGCCAACAGCCGTGTTTCCGATCGTTTTGTAGAAAACGGCGATTATTTTTCCCTGAAAAATGCTTCTCTTGGATACACCATCCCCTCCAGCATCTGGGGTCGCAGCGGCATTTCTGATATCCATGTATATGTAGCTGCACAAAACCTGTTTATCCTCACCCGCTATTCCGGTTTAACACCGCAGCTGGGATACAATGGTACCGCCGATGGTAACAGACAACGTGGTGTAGACGTAGCCGCCTATCCACAGGCCAGGACCTTTACTTTTGGCGCTACCCTTAACTTTTAATTCACGGGAACTTTAAATTAATTACTATGCAACGGATCAAACATATATTTCTATTAACCGCATTACTGGTAGCAGGTTGTAAAAGCGTGCTGGATGTGAAGCCCAAAGGGAACTACACCACCGGCAACTATTGGCGTAATCAGGCCGATGCCTTAGATGGTGTTACCGGTATGTATAATGTATTACTGGAAGAAGATTATACCGGCTTTAACGAGTTTGTATTCGATAACTGCTCAGACGACCAGGTACGCGGTGGTGACCACGGCTATGACGCCGCCATCGAAGACTTTTCCTATGACCCCACCACCTACAGTGTACGGGTAGGCTGGAGATGGAAATATGAAACGATCAGTCGCGCCAACAATGTACTCATCTATGTACCTAAAATAACAGACATTGATACCGACATCAAAAACCGTTGTCTGGGTGAAGCCCATTTCTTCCGCGCTTTCGCCTACTGGCGCCTGCTGCTGATCTATGGAGAGGCCCCCATTGTTACAGAAGACGATGTACTCAAATCCAATTACAAAAAACCTAAAGTTAGTGCCGACGAACTGCGTGCACAGATTGAAACAGATCTGCTGGCGGCCGCCGACCAATTGCCTGAAACCTATGGTGATGGCGACAAAGGCCGTGTGAGCAAAGGTACTGCCTGGGGCCTGCTTTGCAAGCTGTATATGAACTGGGAAAAACTGGATAAAGCCATTGAATTCGGCAGCAAAGTCACCAGCAACACACATTATGCATTAGCACCTCATTATGCCGATAACTTCAGCGTAGCCACCGGTAATAATTCAGAAATGTTACTGGCGGTTCAAACCGTTGATGGTAACGGTTATTCCGACTTCATCACTTACCATGCTCCCCGTAACTGGAATGGCTGGAGCTTCTTCTACCCAACTAAAGGACTGGTAGATGAATTTGAAACAAATGATCCACGCAAAACTATCTGTATCATGCAACCCGGCGACCAGGTAAATATAGGTACCGGTATTGCTACCTATAATGCAGATGCTTCCTGGAGTGGCTATCATTATAAAAAATTCTGCGCCTGGAAACCTTCCGGTGGCCTGGACTACTCTCTTAAAACACCATTGATGCGCTCCGCAGATATTTACCTGCTCGTAGCCGAAGCCAAAATCCGCTTAAATGGCGCTGGCGCCGGTGATGCGGAAATAAAAGCGGTTCGTCAACGTGCCTCCGCCACTTTGCCTACCGTGACCAATGCCGGTATGAAAGAACTGATGCATGAACGCAGAGTAGAACTGTGTGGTGAGAATGAACGTCACCAGGATTTATTGCGCTGGGACAAAGCGAAACTGATAGATATCGTAACGTTATACAAACAGCCTAAACTGGCATATGATGGTACTCCTATCATCAACGGTGGCGCAGCGAGGACATTTGCGCGTCCAAAGAATTACTATTTCCCAATGCCGCAACAGGAGATAGATAGAAGTCAGGGGATATTGATCCAGAATCCGAATTTCTAATTTGTAATATGTATATGTAATTTGTATATGCCCCGGCCCATGGCTGGGGCATATTATTTAAAAGTCAGAAGGCATTATCTACTTTTGCCTGAATATTTCCCTGAAACAATAAAAATAATCCGACCTAATGGCAAACTCAATTTTTATACACGAAGACGATTTTGACCAAATTGAACTAGTACCGGCAGAAAATTATAGCAGATTTTTCATTGAAATAGAAAATATGCCGGAAGGCAAGGGCAAGCCGTTTGGATTTACAAATATGATTGTTAGGGATAACCATTCGGGAGTTCAGGAGTTAAATATTTCATCCACTGAACTAAAGGACTATCTAACGCCCATATGTTTTAATTCATTTATTAACGTAAAAACCGGATACGGCAGCAGTTACACAACTACTGTCAAAAGCGCCATGGCTTTTGGCTTTGAAAGACTGGGGATGGTTGTAAGATCAAATGATACGATCGTTACAAACCTAAACCTGGTATCGTCGTTCTCCTTCATTACGAAAGAAAGTTGTGATCAAATCCTTACCGCTCTTCATTCATTAGGACAGCAATTCAACCTGATACTGGTCGACTGGAATGTACAGATAATTGTGAGACTGACCGACATGCAAGCTGTTAAAGACTATTTATCGGAGGAATATGGTTTTAAAATCTGATCAATTGACCTCCCTTAAATCCATCCATATCATATAAACCAAAGCAACTATCTCTTTATTTTATATACATGCTAATCCTTCCTTACTCTATTTTCTCCGCATCTTCCCTCCCATTCTGGATTTTTGTCAATCTCCACACCAGCACTTGTTCATCTACGTGATAAATATATTGGCTGTTGGGTGTCATGAGCGAACTAATATTTCCAGAGGCATCTTGAATATTTATACTTACATTTACGATGCAACCAAAACTGGCTTTAATTACAAGCGTGCGACTCAAAGAATAACCTGTATTTCTAGTTTTTTAACCTTTCATTACTCCTATGAGATTCTTCTATTGTGTTCTCATTATTGTATTGTTTAGCAAAACCCTTTTTAGTCAGGTAAAAGCGAACAGTATTGAACTTTATTCATATTTCATACATGATAACTATGGTTCCTTTGATAACTCCTATGGAAGAAGCAGTTTCTCCACGAAGCTTTCTTTGAAAGGAGATAGCTACGGGATTTCGGCTTATTATATCAGAGCTCTTTCTGGTAAGTTGCAGGCAAGAATCGGCTTAGGGTATTATAAGTATTCTTTCAATAAAATAAATACTTATGATGCCAGGACCAATGGTGGCACATACCCCAAAAGGCCTTTGGTGTATCCTACGACGGATGCTATCATGCTTTATACGGATGGCTATTATTATAACACAATAACATTTAACATAGGTGCAGACAGAGTATTTGCCTTGAACAAAGGGTATGAGTTATTGGCAGGGGGAAGCCTACAGAGCTATTATACTTACTCTCAGGTATTTAAGATTCCGGCCCCACAAAATGCCCGGTATCCCGATTATAAAAGGAAGAAATCTGAGTTTTTTGGGTTTTCCGCAAACCTTAATATCGGTTTCAATAAAAACTTTGGTAATTTTTACGTTGGCCCCAGGATACTGATACCAGTTTTTGATCAGTGGAAACAAGATGAAATTTTCCTGGAACCCCAAAATGCGTCCAGGAACAAATGGTTTACCGGTTTCGGCGGTGGTATTGCAGCAGGAGTGAGGTTTTAAAGTACATCCTATGGTGTGATTCAGGCGATTTCTCACTAAAAACATACATTAATGAATCCCAAAA
This sequence comes from Chitinophaga sp., assembly GCF_036566945.1. Lineage (GTDB taxonomy): Bacteria > Bacteroidota > Bacteroidia > Chitinophagales > Chitinophagaceae > Chitinophaga. The sequence continues at coordinate 4,429 of NZ_DATCVJ010000210.1, forward strand.
TTTTATTCCTGTCAGGTGTTTTCTTTGTATGCACCTTAATATCCTATGCTCAAGTTCGAATAAATTACAACAATCAGGTAAAGATCAGTGCGCAGGGCTATTTTTCCAGGCAGTATGCTATCAATACCTATAGGGTTACCCCACCTTCAAAGGAACGATTCCTATTAAAAGAAAGTCAATATCTAAAAGCCGGTGAGAAACAATTCCTAATCGCAGAAGCTGTACCCGTGAATATTGATCTCATGACATCAGCTGCCTGGATAAACGAAACATCCTATAGTTACGGAAAGTTTACAATACATGCAGATAGTGCCGAAACGCTGAGTTTTAACTTTGATAAATTCTACTTGCCAGAAGAAACAGAATTACACATCTATAACGGAGACGGCACAATGATCATGGGGCCAGTTGGGCCAGGAGAAAATAATGTAAGACAGATATGGGGTAGTGCTATTTATAAGGGAGAAGATATCAACATTGAAATAAAGGTTCCAACAAAAAGTAAAGCGGACCTAAAATTACATATATCGAACGTAGCATATGGATTCAAACAGATTTTTATCGATAAGCTTATAGGGTTTGGATTATCCGGCTCCTGTAATATAAATGTATTATGTCCTTTAGGGTCTGGATGGACGGAAGAGAGAAACAGCGTTGCCTTGATTACACTTTCTGACGGGACAGCACTATGTACAGGTGCAATGATTGGCAACACCTGCAATTCAGCAATACCTTACTTTTTAACAGCCAACCACTGTTATGCGGCCTCGCCGACGGTAGCAAGCTGGAGATTTCAATTTCAAGCATGGAGCCCAACATGTAGTCCCTCCGCGAATAGTGATGGGATTTTATTTAACGGAAGTACTTTGAAGGCAAATTATGGACCCAGTGATTTTGCTCTTCTTCAGCTTTCACAAATACCTTCGTTAACGTCAGGGATAAGATATGCCGGATGGAACCGGAGCGCTACAGCTGGAACGGCAACAACTGGCATTCATCATCCGAGAGGAGATGTAATGAAGATTTCTCTTGATAATAATGTACCAACAAAAACAGGCTATAATGGCATTGCAGGTACCGACCACTGGCAAGTAAATTGGGATAATGGCGTCACTGAAGGAGGTTCTTCCGGCTCTCCCCTATTTGATCAAAACCATAGGATAGTTGGACAGTTACATGGTGGGTATTCTTCCTGCACAAGTTCAGATTTGAGAGATTGGTACGGAGCATTCGACGTTTCTTGGTCAGGTGGAGGTACAAGTTCCACAAGGTTAAGTAATTGGCTGGACCCTTCTGGTAGTGGTGTTACCACAATTAATACCGCAAATATTTCTTCATTGATTAATCCAGGAAACACGCAAGGATTATCAGGCCCTGACATTTTATGCAGTGGCACTATACAATTATCCTACTACACGGATGGCAATCCTTATACGGGGCCTGTTACATGGACTTCTTCCAATACTTCCATAGCTACAGTCTCGGCATCGGGCAATCCCGCTACAGTAACAAAGGTTGGTAATGGTGCAGTCACTATTACCGGAACTATCAATACTGCCATGTGTGGAGGTTCTAATCTGGTTTCAAGATTCAAAACGATAGGAGTTGGAGTACCTGCTGTACCTACTATTACGTACACAAAATCTACTACTACAGATTATGTTTTCACCGCCTCTACAACTGGCCCTCCAGTAGGATATGACTGGTTTTTCGACGGTGTTCAGATACGTTGGAATTCTGACGGCGTAACCTACCGATCAATACCTTGCAATGAAACTCATAGCATTTATTGTCGTCAAAGTAATTCATGTGGAGCATCTGCATACTCTTCACCGTTAAGTGTTCACAACTGGTGTACCTTAACAGCCCTCCAATATAAAATTTATCCCAATCCAGCGGATAAAACTGTAACGGTAGAAGCTTTTGATAATGGAGGAGATAAATTTAAGAAAGAAAATACATTAACAATTTCCGCTATATCATTAATTCGTATCTTTGATAATGCTGGTACATTGAGGAAAGAATTCAAAATTGCACCTGGCAGCAGCAAGGCTCAAATTAATGTTGATGATCTTCCTACGGGTATTTATTTTATTGAAATATCTGATGGTAAAAAGGGTGAAAGACAAAAGCTAGTTGTTACAAGTTCGAGATAATACACAGGAAAGCAGCACGACTAAAAATTAATTTATAGGTTGTGCTGCTCTCCTGATTACGGGACGGAGATATTGAACGATCACATGTTTTGGGACCTCCTCACCTCTTCCGGGAATGCGACTTAAGCACCCTATATCCCACCAAAAAACTAATCCCTAAACAAAGGAATATAGAAAAGATAAATTTAAGGTCGTTGTTAACTCCCGGAATGGTCAGTGAGTTCAGCAAGGCACCTATCAGTAACCCCACGGCAATACCAATACTTATAATTCCCAGCATTAATAAAA
>NZ_DATCVJ010000211.1:0-5536 GCF_036566945.1 Chitinophaga sp.
AAACGGAAAGAAACAGAATACCTAACGTGGGAGCAACTACGCATCATTGAAGATGTAATCCTCATTAATCCAATACATAAGCTAGTACGGGCAATTTTTGTTTTCTGTTGTTACACTGGTATGGCTCCAATAGATGTACAGTCCTTTAAACCAGAGCAATTATCTACAGACATAAACGGAAACATTTGGATGACCTATACCCGGGTGAAAAGCGAAATACCGGCATGGGTACCACTTTTAGAAAAGGCAAAGGAAATAATTCAGGAATACGGTCTTGAACCCGGTGCATCATATAGGGAAACAGTGTTTCATTATGTGAGCAACAAGGTTCTAAATGATAACCTGAAGGTTATCGGGCTTATCTGTGGCTTTTCAGTAGAACTTCATCCATATATGGCCAGGCATACATTTGGCACTACGGTAACCATGCAATTGGGCGTACCTCCGGAGGTAGTACAGATAATGATGGGACATGAAAAGTTGGCTACTACTATGATTTATGCGCGTGTAGGAAATCCGCTGGTACTAATGTACATGCAGCGTGTGCAGCAGAAGATTAATAGTGGGCAGACAATTGGGATACAGGGTGTTAATGAGGAACAATTCCTGTTGCTGTTGGAAAAGATTGCACCGAAGGTGCTAGAGAATGTTTTCACCAACGATATTTTGCCCAAGCTGCTTGAGATTGTTCATAAAAATCCGGCACCGGCGCAGCTCTCGGCAACCGGAACCCACCTGCTTGCCGTTTAGTTGGACACTGAATGATAGGCGTACCTCCCCGGTTTACACCAGGGAGGTATCTTTTTTCTGATTCGGCCCTACTGTTCAGGTTCGGAGCAATTTCATTAATTTGCGATTAGCCCATACTTTTAGGGCTGCTGTTCTCAAAATAAATTGATTCTAAAAATAACACTTCAAAACTATACTTTATCAATATAGAATTATGATCAACATCCAAATTCACTTTTAATTTATAGGCAAGTTGTGAAATTGTCTGATATTTTCAATCCACCCCTAACCATGAAAAAATTTTTGTCAACCCCTTTGGGTCTAGTACTATCATTCCTGTTTTTTATTCTCGTAATATACTACCTGGTTAATAAATTCAACCAAGAAAAGATAAATGTTGTCACTGGACTATTGGGAGCAGCAGGAGCGATAGTCGGTATTGGAGCCGTAATAATAAACTGGATAACCAACAACAGGACCTCAATTTATGAGGAATCTGCGCGAACTCCACAGATTTCCTTTAGTTTGCACGAGCGGGGTATAGAAATGGGTGATCGATTTAGCGATTCAGTGAAAATAGTTAACATTTCAAATGTCGCTGCCCTCGGTATTTCTGTGAGATTTCGGATGTCTCGTGACGAAGAATATTGCGATTGGATATCCTGTTTTGATTTGAAGGCGCAGGAAATACAGGAATTATTTTGGCTACGTTTACCCGATTCTATTCAGGCTTCTTATAAAGATCGTACGGGTCATCACTATTACTTGACTACTTATCAAGATCGCAAACCGGAACATTATCCAATTACCGAACAAACATTTCAAGAATATGACGCGGCGGCAATGGCAAATAGGTTCCGAAATCATAGTGCCCTACTACACAAATTCAAACAATTCGTCCAACAAAAACTAGCAGAAAGAAATAACAACATACAAACCGCCATCGATGAATATGGAGAGTTTTATTTACGGGAAATTATAAGTTAAGATATTAGTATGAGATCACCTTCTCACGAAGATTTTGTCACAATCCGCTAATATTTTATATTCAGTAATTATTACACGTTATTATATTCGATACCGAATCAAGATTAAAATCATAAAGGTTGAAGCAATCTGTATTAAATATTGTAGATAGTGTCGCTGGTGTTTTAGCTGGCGAAGTAAAAGCACATAGCATTGAAGGAATATGCCAGTCCTACGGATTGGGAGATGGGCAGGGATATTTTTCACCTGCAAGCAAGTATAAATATGTGCATGGCTTGCTCATAAAAAAGGATGAAGATTTCATCGTCACTATCGCTAAAAAAATATGCATCGATTATAATTCTGATCAAATTGGCTTAAGGCTGAACGAATATTTTAATGGTAAATTTTACAAGATATCTTTAGTTACCCGCCAAGAACTACTTACAGTCTTATATTCAAAAACAGATCTTCAAGGTAGGTTATCGAAGGAGGAATTTATTACCTCATGCGGTTTGCCTTTCCCTAACTATTTGGCGATAAATACCCTTTTTTCAGGTTTTTTTGGCCCCGCACACGCAGCGCAAGCAAATGAAGAATCTACACTCGCAGAAATATTAAAAGCGATAGAAATCCATGGCGTTCTTGATAATAAATTTTTCCATTTCCTTGAGCAAATAGTTCACCCATATACAAGGTCTAATGTCGAGGCACAAGATTATGTTAAAACAATAAACAATTACATTAGAAAGGACAATCACCAATTGCGACCAGATGGGGAGATTTCAGGAGAATCAATCTACAAAGTTGTACAGATGGACGGAGTGAATGATACTGTGAAAAACCTGATATTCGCATCCAACAGTTATAAGCCCGAAATAGTGTTAGACGATGCGATCAGCAATAGGATAAAAATTGTTCGCAATTCTGAGCATTGCCTAATTTATGATAGGCAAATAAAAAGCAATGGCCTTTTATGGGTAGATTTGGTAAGTTGGTGGTCAGATTTAAATAATACGCCTGCCAGCAAAGCAGAGGCGGCAAATCTTAAAGCTCGGCTGCACCAAAGTTTGGCTTCTGAGCCAGAAAAATTGTTTTTTGAAACTTATTATACTGAGTTTTCCAGACGCCTGTCCAGGCAGCTACCTGCTTTAATTCCACAAATTTATCTTCATTACGATCCGTATTCAATTAAACAATATGGAGTGCAGTATCTTTTGCGTCAGAGAATGGATTTTCTGATGCTATTAAACAATAATATAAGAATTGTTATTGAAATTGATGGCATCCAGCACTATGCGGAAGGTACAACCGCGATACCCGCGAAATATGCTGAGATGGTTAATTTAGACCGCGATTTAAAGTTATTAGGGTATGATGTTTATCGATTCGGAGGATACGAACTAAAACCAGGATGTGAACAGGTAATTATTTCATTTTTTGAAAAATTATTCAAGAAACATAGCGTAGGGATTTGATCTATTTTAATCATTGGACCAAGATGGAATTTACAATTGAATACTTTCGTACGCACTCTATTGCACGCTTCCAATTCGTTCCATAAATTGGGTTGAATTGAAACGAAGAGGCTAGATTGTAAAAGGAATTGTTATCTTGTTTTTCTCCTTTTCTCCATCAATGCTACAATCTCATTATAATCATAGTAAGCTAAATTCCCAATCATCGAAAAATTTAGCGTCCCATTATTTCTCATAGTTTGCAATGTACCGGCGGATAAACCTAGCATTTTACGCACTTCAAACGTTTTAAGCCATCTTTTAGGTTCATCCTGCTTATTCCTGGACAGAAGCGCATCTATCTCCTGCAACAACTCTTTTTTAAAAGCAATTAAATCTTCCTTTGTCACAATATCAACAGCACTCATAAAAAAATATTTACAATAGCATAATAACCAAAGCCCCTTTTCGGGGCTTTGGCAGGTTATCCCCGTCTACATGGCCTATCGCTGGCCGGCGTACTCCTACATACCGGCGTCCTTTTCAACCATGCAATCTCACTGGTGTATTGTTTGGAGAGTTGCCACCAGTCCATTCAGACATATAAACAATGCTTCCCAGTATCGGATGGTAAGAGGGTATATACTTAATATATCCCTGGTCGTGCAGGTCATTGATACATCGCTGGTAAGTGGATCTGCTTATCTTGGCCAATTCCAACACCTCTTTACGATCTATTGAAACAGGTTCGTCAAAGTCATTCATACTCCATAGCTGGAATAAGGCCAGATAAAGGCTTAAATGCGGAGCGCCGATTTTATTGTCACTTTTAATGACAGCATACAATGCGGTCAACCGTTCCCGTGCTTTTTCCATATCATCACAATTTCAATTTCACAATAATCAGATTAGCTTATCGATGGCCCCTTCTGCCGCTCCTGTTTCTGAGAGGTCGCATCATTACTGACACGTTGGCCGTTGGCCTGTTCATTAGTCTGGGAGGCACCTGCGGCTTTTTTCAATTCTTCAATATTTGACTTCTGAAGATTGGCAGTATAAACACGTAAGGTATCATGCTTAGGTAGCGCCTCAATAAAAAAAGACGTTTCACCAGCCTGCACATGCTGCCTGTTTCCTCTTTCCAGCGAAGAATATAGATTTTCACTTTTCTCCGGATCTTTCAAATCGTTAATGGGTAATGGCCCCACTACTTTTCTGACATCAAATCCCTTAGTGATTTCAAGAGGGTGATTGCCTTGCTTATCGGTTTCTTTTAAGTTTAGAGAAGCCCATTCGTTGGTATCTTTATTTATGAGGAAAGAACGCTGTTGCATTGCATTGTAGGCATTCTTTATAGTAATATTACCAACGTCTTTACCTATGGTAAAGGTTTGCCGCTGAATTTCTCCAACCTTTGGACGAACCAATAATTCCATACCATTACGGAAAATCAGGTCGCTACCCTCCCTGGTAGATCTTTTATATGGTAATGTAACAACAGCCATGTCTTCCCCAAACTGTTTGGTAGCATATAAATTAAACTCCGGCTTACCACTTTTGATATTCATAGTAAGGGCTTCATCAAGCGTGTCCGCTACACCGATCTTGCGGAGATCATTTTTATGATACTCCAATACTTTCTCATTCATCTCACTAGTATATTTACTGGTTAATAATACGGGGGATACTTTTTCATACCATTCGATAGTGGGAACCGCGTAAATAATACCCCTTACAGCCTCCGGGAGGGATTTCAGCTCTACCACCTCTTTAATGCTATATTCTTTACCAAAATTGCCAGATTCATATTCTGCCCCCCATTTATTTACAGAAAATGCAAAATCATCTACTGTCAGATCACCCTTTCTTGTATCAAATGCCATCCATACGTTTTCTTTATTATATTCCTGTTGCATTAAATCAAATACAGCCTTATTGATGGTCACTTCTGGGCCGTTGAAATTGAATTCATCAGAATAATAGCCAGCCGGATATTTTAAGGCATAAGGTGCAGAAGGATTGAAAATCTGCTCAATAGTCCAGTCTTCGCTACCTTTCCAACGACTAGGGGGAAAGGCGGAGGCTATATAAAAACCTGTATCACCCATTATCTCACCATCGTATTCATACTTCATTTTCGTACCCTAGTAGGTCGCATAAAGACTAAAAGATAAATAACCATGCTGTGGTAGAGGTTCTGCATTAATAGCATCAAACAAACCTTTATACCCGCTCTGGTAATCACTATGAGAGCTAATATTATAAATCTGATGACCTGTTTCGTAGATCATATGACCGGGATGGGTATGTTTGACAACCCGGTATGAATCGATAAGATGGTCCGGTATAAACAATACTTTGTCATCACCACCTCGATGCCTGAT
>NZ_DATCVJ010000212.1:0-9773 GCF_036566945.1 Chitinophaga sp.
ATGGAAGGCCAGGGCTTTAATATCTTCCTTATGCTCCCGCAAAGGAGGGAGCTCAATCGGGAAAACGTTCAGCCTGTAATACAGGTCCAGCCTGAATTTTCCATCGGCTACTTCTTTCTCCAGGTTCCTGTTGGTGGCTGCAATTACGCGGACGTCCACTTTAACGGGTTTGTCGCCGCCCAGTTTTTCTATTTCTCTTTCCTGTAACGCACGGAGTAATTTTACTTGTGCTTCGAGTGGTAGTTCTCCGATTTCATCGAGGAAGAGCGTACCGCCGTTGGCCTGTTCAAATTTCCCTATCCGCTTCTGAACAGCGCCGGTGAAGGCGCCTCGCTCGTGGCCGAACAATTCAGATTCCAGTAAAGAAACAGGTAACGCGGCACAATTGACCGTAATGAAGGGTTTGTTTTTTCTGAGAGATTTTTTATGGATCGCATGGGCGAAGCGTTCTTTACCAGTGCCGCTTTCGCCGAGCAGCAATACAGAAGTGTTGGTAGGAGCCACTGCTTTTACCTGGTCCAGCGCTTTTCTAATAGCCACACTATTGCCGATGATATCCGGATCTGGCGTGTCTTCTACGCGGGCGGCGATTCCTTCGTTTTTTACCATACCGCTTTCCATGGCGTGGCGATAGCGGGCAATATCGAGCATCACAAAAAGATCACGTTCCCGGAAAGGCTTTACCAGGAAGCCATACGGCTGGGTAGCTTTGGCGGCTTCCAGCGTTTGTTGATTGGTATTGGCAGAGATATACAGGAATGGTATTTTCCGATGCAACAGTTCTTTGGCGAGTTCAATGCCACTGGTAGGCGTTTTGAGGATGATGTCGAGGAGTACCCAGTCAGGTTTTTTCTCTTCTATCAACATCCGGGCCTGCTCAACGGAGGCGGCGATGCCACACACATCGTAACCTCCCTTGAGCAGCATCATCCTCAGGTCATTCCCCACGATGAATTCATCTTCCACAATCAATATCTTCTCCTGGCCCTTCATTACCTGATTTTTTAGTGTTTATTATTCTTCTGATTTATTTGCGGCGATTTCCCCCTGCAGGTAGCACATCACGATAGCAACACCTGGTATCATCATGGTACTCAAACCTATCCAACGGGATAACAGCGCACCGAAAATACAGCCTGCCAGAAACCCGCCGATGGTAACGTTTTGTTTTCTAAAACTGGATAATGATATTTCATTGCCCGTAATGCCTTTCCGGATCATATTCCCCAGGTCCAGTGCGGCCTGCGTAACATTTCCCGTCATCATCGTGGTAGGGCCATGGGTTTCTTTTGCAAAAAGTTTTCCGAATGCATTTTGAAGTCCCATTCCCAGCACGGTGGCCATTACGATAATATATGCTACCAGTTTTTCTTCCAGTCCCGCCATGATAGGCAGAAAAATAGCTGCCATTCCACAAACGATCAAAATTATACCTTCTATCAATAAAATCGAATATTTACTGTTAGATTTATCTGCCAGCCATCCGCCAGCCATGACGGCGATCACGAATACCGGGAAGGTAATCAACTTGATCCAGGCCACAGCACTGGTGCTTCCGGCAGAAATCTGCGCTGCAAATAAAATGAAGTTTCCGGTGACATGAGCGGAAAAAATGGAATCGCCGGATACAAATGTGGCGGTATCGCAGTATCCGGCCACCCATGCCAACAGGAAGGTGACCCAGTTGATACTATGTTTTTGTTCTGTCATGCTTTGGACCCATTTAAATGTGATAATTTATTCCAGGTGTGCTCTCAGCATCCAGGCCATTTTCTCGTGCGTTTCCATCAATCCGGTGATATAATCACTGCTGCCGGCATCGTGAAATGCAGTGGCATACCCGTTGATGTTTTCACGCAGATGGATAAGAATGCTTTCATGGTCCTGCAGCAGATCTTTGATAAAGCCGGTGGCATCATTTTTTTCACGGGAGCTTTCGGTGAGATGTGTGAGGGCAAGGTATTCTTTCAATGTGGCAGGAGGGTAGTGGCCTAAAGTACGGATACGCTCCGCCACACCATCTACGATCTCTTCCAGTTGTTGGTACTGGCTTTCGAAGAACAGATGTTTGCTGTGAAAATCAGGCCCGGTGACACACCAGTGCGCTTTGCGTGTTTTGGTATACAGCACAAATTCATCTGCGAGTATCTTTCCCAGTGAGTGAGATACGGCTGCGAGGTTTTCTTGTTTAATTCCGATATTAGCTTGCATTGACTTAAGATTTAAAAAAAGTGATATAAAAATTGAACATCGATAGAATAGCGGCCCGGCCCGAGTATTAACAACAGTAACAGGGAGAGCGTGTACATGTAGGGTACATCCCGTACTTCGGAGTTGTCTTTTCTGTGTACTACGAAATAACCGATGGCAGTCACCCCAATAGTGGGTAGTATAACGAGTCTTGTTAATATTCCCGGTATGATCAGGAATGGTACAACGGTATCAGAAAAAGTAGCTACCCATTTATTTAGTTTTTCGGGTAGATGGAGAGGGTTAGGGACCTGTTCCCGTTGTCCGTTCTCCACACGAAATTTCTTCATGCCATGTACCCGGAATAACTCCAGTGCCAGCAGTACCCGAAAGACGAGCAAGGCGTAATTGTTGAGCGTATTGCCTGTATCTGAATACAGGATGCTTTTTATGATCTCATTCATAAGAAAGATGTTAGAAGGCAAAACAGGAACATCCGAAGACTCCCCAGAATGCACTGAAGTTATTGAGGGGAATATTGCTGAGTCTTGCTTTGTTGTGATCATGGCCATGAACATCGCAACTACCTATACAAGCATGAATATGCTGGTGGATAGCAGTGTCCGGAGGCGCTGTAGTGGCTGTTCTTCCGACGCCGCTTTTGGTGATGGAATGATAACCACCAAATTGTTTCACCGGTGACCAGTCCGGAAGAACGGGAATGGGAGCGGGGGAGAAGCCCGCGAATTCGTTGCTTCCATAAACGATCTTTCCTCCCACGATGGTCAGCACAGACTCAATATGTTTGACGGCTTCTTCCTGCACCTCAAAGAAGTCAGCATCCAGTACGGCCAGATCTGCGAGCTGTCCGGCTTTGATACTTCCTTTTAGGGCCTGTTCACTGGAGAACCACGCACTCCCTTTCGTGTATAATTCGAGTGCCGTTTCCCTGCTGAGTTTATTTTTATCGTCGTAGAGTTGTTGTCCTCCCACGGTTTTGCCTGCCGACAGCCAATAGAGAGCCACCCATGGATTATAGCTGCTAACGCGTGTGGCATCTGAGCCTGCACCAACCGGCACGCCGGCCTGCAACATCCGTTTTACGGGAGGCGTATGTGCCGCTGCTGCTTTTCCATATCGGTCAGTAAAATATTCTCCCTGGAATGCCATTCTGCTTTGAATCGCAATGCCGCCGCCCAGGGCCTTCACCCTGTCGATGTTTCGTTCATCAATCGTTTCCGCATGATCAAATATCCAGGGCAGTCCGTTGAACGGCATATCCCTGTTCACTTTTTCAAACACGTTGAGAAAGCGGGAGATACTTTCATTGTAAGTGGCATGCAACCGGAATGGCCAGCGGTTTTCTACGAGGTGACGGACTACTTTTTCCAGTTCCGCTTCCATTACTTCCGGAAGATTAGGTCTGGGTTGCAGAAAATCTTCAAAATCCGCCGCGGAAAACACCAGCATTTCACCAGCTCCGTTGTGTCGGTACATATCATCTCCCTGATGGAGTTTTACAGTGCTGGTCCAGTTTTTAAAGTCTTCCAGTTCCTGTTTGGGACGCTGTGTAAACAGGTTGTATGCGATGCGTACGGTCAGTAGTTTTTTTTCATTGAGCTCATTGATGACCTGGTAATCGTCCGGAAAATTCTGGAACCCGCCACCAGCATCGATCACGCTGGTGATGCCAAACCTGTTCAGTTCCGTCATAAAATGACGGGTAGAATTGATCTGATGGTCGTAAGGAAGTTTCGGGCCTTTTGCCAGCGTAGCATAAAGGATCAACGCATTGGGACTGGCCAGCATCAGCCCTGTTGGATCTCCGTTGCTATTTTTTTCGATCACGCTACCGGGAGGCGCCGGTGTATCTCTGGTGAAACCAACGGCGCGAAGAGCGGCGCGATTCAACAGGGCGCGATCGTATAAATGCATGATAAAGACCGGCGTATCCGGTGCAATGTCGTTGAGCTCATCCAGGGTAGGCATTCTCTTTTCTGCAAACTGGTGTTCGGTCCAGCCGCCTACCACGCGTACCCATTGGGGGGTGGGGGTGATGGCCACCTGCTTTTTCAACATGCGAAGCGCGTCAGCCAGGGAAGGAACGCCGTCCCACCTTAATTCAAGCGTATAATTCAGGCCGCCACGAATCAGGTGAATATGCGAGTCGATGAGTCCCGGAATGACCCGTTTCTTTTTAAGATCTATTTGTAACGTTTCTTCGCCGGCATATTCATGGATGATAGTAGCATCATCGCCTACGGCAATGAATTTTCCATCACTGATGGCAACGGCAGTAGCGGTGGGGTTTTTGGCGTCTACCGTATATATGTTTCCGTTATACAGGATCATGTCTGCTTTCTTCATGTAGACGGTATTTACTGGTTAAATGAAGCAATAGCTGCCTGGATGCCTTCTCCGGATACTTCAAAAAAAGCAGGACCTGAGAGCAATGTGGCTTTGGCGATTGGCTGCACCGGCGCCAAATGTTGCCTTTGCAGGTACAGTTGTGTGCGATAAGCGTTAATGATGCCTTTGGTCACATTGCCCGCCACCTGCGCAGTGGGGGAGTCGATACCGGCGTCTTTGATATCACTTGCAAATGCAAACCTGGAAACGCCGATTCTGGCGGCTTCACGGAGTGCAGCTTCACCCACTGCGCCCATTATTTCTGAATTGAAATGGTGGCGGTTTCCCAGACCTATCAATAATAGCCTGGGCGCTTTCAGCGCGCCTTTGGGAGGTGTGATCAGTAAAGTTTCGAGATAATGACCACCAAATTTTCCACTCTTTCTCAGCTCAGTAATTTGTCCCTGAAGCGCATGATCCAGATGCACCATACCATTAAGGGGAGCAGGTAATGCAGGAGGATTGAATATATCCCCTTCGGTGTATTCGAATACACAGGCAATTTGCAATGGTACGTTGGCAGCAGAAGGTCCTTGCACGAGTCCCTCTATAGCCATGCCATCAACTTTCCCCCAAACTTTTGTGGTACCAATGGGGGTTGTTTTTACGGTGGTATCCTTTTGCTGGGCGAGTACTACTGTATGCAGGAAGAGCAGCGGAATGCTCATCAGTACTATTATGCTGCTGCGATGAAATATTGTATTCATATATTATCATTTTACGTTTTAAAATTTGAAACTAAGCCTGGTATTGACGAAGACACCGTCCTTTGGTGTGGCAATGATATCTTTGATGAAGGCGCCGGCGCTGAAATATTGCAGGCCGCAGTTCAATGAAATATTGTTGTTCATACTGTACACGACGCTGGCGAGGTAGGCTGTACCGATATACTTTTTCAGCGATGCGGAACCAGGGAGATTGAATCCTCCACTCGGCCTGTAAACACCGTCCTGCGCAGAGAAGCGCCAGTTCATGACCACATCCGCCTGGGCCAGTATTTTCTGACAGATATTGATGGTCGCATATGGATGCAGGTCTATCAGGTTAACAGGGCCGATCTGCGGACTGAATCCGAAATATCCTCCTTTCGGGTAGATGGGATTAAAAGATTGAAGATGCCCGTCTCCTTTTTTCCGGTCACCGGAGATATAATCATTGCGGAGACGGAGAGCCGGCTTGCCGCTGATATTTTCAAACAGATAACCTGCTTCCACAGATGCGGTCCATGCATTGATAGGAGCGTTACCGAAAGTGCCAAACTGGTAGGCGGCTTCCAGGTTGTAAATAAATCCTCCACCATATCTCCATATCCTGGCGCCGATGGTGTGACGCCATTCTTTTTCGATTCCTTCTTCGAATACAGACTGATCACGTTTGATCCCCAGGTAGTAGAGATCAATATTGGGAAATGCGGGGATGATTATTTTACTATACAGCCCCCAAAGGTTTATCGCTTTGCTTGTCTTGTTATCAAAAGCGCCGGCGTTGATAGTATCCGCCATCATCGCAAAACCATCGATACTCCATCGGGGCGTGGAATACATCAGTTTAATCCCATCGAAATATAATCTGAGATTAGGGCCTTCTCTCACAGAAATCAGCCTGCCACTGCCATAATCAAGTTCCTGTCGGCCTGCGCGAACGATCAGCGCCTGATTTTTTTTATCAATGATAGCCGCGTCGACAAAGAGGTTTTGTATATTCAACTGGTCTTCATCGATGGGCCGCGGACCATTTTTTCTTCCGCTTTCCCATGCGCTCCTGATCTGTGTAAAAAGCCGGAATCTGTTATTCAGATGCAGATCTGCATGCAGGTCGTAACGCTGCAACAGGAAGTTGTTATGGCCAATGCCAAGCCTTCCCCAGTCTTCGTTGTTAAAATCAACATATTCTATTCTGGCGGAACCGCCGAATGAAATATAAGTGCTGCCACTTTTTGAAATGGAAGTGTATTTTATTTTCCGGTAAAAGTTGCTGACCGAATCATGAAGGTTCAAATAATCTTCATCGAAGCGCATCAGTTTAAAGTCTTGCCCTTTCACCTGCATGCAGGTGAGGCAAGCGATCAGGAGAATGGAAAATCCAACAAGACGGGAAAGGCATTTAGTAGGCAAGTAGAATAGATTTTAATGAAGGGCTTAATGTGTGAGCATATGGTGAGCGTATTGAATGCCGATGCCATACGCACCACCATATTTCTTCATCAGATCTGTAACTGGTTTGTAGGTGTCCTGGCGTGCCCAATCGCGTTGAAGTTCCAGCAGGTATTGGATAGAAGTCATCGGTATAACGCCGGCATGCACCATTCTTTGAACAGCGCGTTCATGGGCTTCTGTACTTACATCGCCACATGCGTCCGTGATTACATAAACAGTGTAGCCTTCTTCCATCGCAGACAGTGCTGGTCCTACAATGCAAACGCCTGTCCATAAGCCGGCCATCACCAGTTTCTGCTTTCCTGTGCCGGTAATAGCTTTGTACGCAGCTTCATCTTCCCATGTATTCATAGTAGTACGATCAATGTAGCCGGAAGTAGCCTGTGGGTAAAACGTTTCGATCTCCGGAAAAACGGGACCGGAAAAAGATTGTTCTGCTACCGTGGTAACAATGGTAGGAACATTGAATATACTGGAGGTGCCGGCAATGATCGCTGCGTTGGTTCTAAGTTCACTTAACGCGATGCTTTTGGTGGCAAAGCCCATTTGACCTTCAAAATCGATCAGGACAAGTGCATGATTGTCTGGAGACAATAAGCTGGAAGATGGTTTCATTTTTTTTTTTAAGTTTGGTATAGGAAATCAATTCAGGTGCCTTTTTATAAATGAATGATATTCAATTATTTATAAGATATTTCGGGCATTGGATTTTTACGGTATTTCGTAGATTTATGAGAACGTTGGAGACGATGGTTCGTCCCGATTGAATTATTTTTTATTATCTTTCGTTGGACGATAACATGAATGAATTATAGAGAAAATAAAGTTAGATGTTTGAACAAATAGACAAATTCGTAGATCAATGTATTACGCTCACAACTAAGGAGAGGGAGCTGTTTCATTCCCTGCTTAAGTTTAAACGGTTTCGCAAGCGTAGTTACTTACTGCAGGAAGGAGAGGTATGTGATTTCGAAGCATTTATTGTGAAAGGCTGTATCCGTACCTATTACCTGAGTGATGATGGTACTGAAACCATTCTCTCTTTTGCTATTGAAAACTGGTGGGTGAGTGATCTTTATAGTTTTACTGAACGGAAAGTTTCCAATATGTTCATTGAAACCCTTGAAGACAGTGAATTACTGATCATTGACTACAAAAGCAAAACCGAATTATACGAGCAGATCCCCAAGTTTGAAACTTTGTTTCGTTTGTTGGTACAGCGAAACCTGTTTGCGCTGCAAAGGCGTTTTCACAGCCTGGTATCACAAACTGCCGAGCAGCGATACCTGGCATTTATGGAAAAGTACCCGCAGATTGTACAGCGGGTACCGCAAAATCAGATCGCCCGTTACCTGGGTGTATCACCGGAGTTTTTAAGCAAAGTGAGAAGCACCATTCAGAAAAAGAAGTAAAGGATACTTGTTTACCTGAATATGAGCTGATTGGCCAGGTTCAATTCATCTTGAGAAATGGTATGCCCCATGTTCGGGTATATTTTCTCCCTAACAGCCGCCCCCATTTTTTCCAGGAGAGCAGTTGTATCTTTTACCCGTTGCACGGGAACATGAAAATCGGGGTCACTACTGCCAATGAAAACCGGCATCTTATTGAAATCCCCCTGATAATTTTCAACGTAAATTTGGTCGCCTATAAGTCCGCCTGTAAAGGCAGCGGCGCCTCCATATCTGAAAGCATTTCTTGCCAGGAATTCCAGCATCAGGCAAGCGCCTTGTGAGAAGCCCATGAAATAAATGTTTTCATGCGCAATCCCATGTTGGTGTATGTCAGCGGTCAGCTTTTCCAATATCTTCAGTGAAGAAGACAGCCATGGCTCGTTTTCAGCCGGAGGCGCCAGAAAAGATTGTGGATACCAGGTATGATTGGTAGCCTGTGGCGCAGCCAAAGCATAGTCTTTCACGTTCAGGTGTGTGGCGAGGGATAGGATATCTTCCGCTGATCCCCCTCGGCCATGAATCATGATTAATGCTTTTTGCGCGGTGGATATTTCACGACCAGCTTTTAAAATATATTCTTTGTGCATGCTGGATTATTTTTATTTCAAGGTGGGTAATTCGTTTTCAATATCTGCTCTCATCGCTTCATATTGTTTCGGTAATTTCAAATGCGTTCCCAGCTCGGCAAGTGGTTCATCTACGGTGAAACCAGGATTGTCAGTAGCAATTTCAAACAGTACGCCACCGGGTTCGCGGAAGTATAAAGAGTAGAAATAATCCCTGTCAATTTTTGGTGTGATCCGTAATCCTTTACTGAGTATGGTTTCCCGGTATTTCATCTGTACATCCTCATCGGCTACACGAAATGCCACATGGTGGTTGGTACCGGCTGCATTGACTCCCGGTGTACCTCCAGGTAATTCCAATAGGTCGATAATAGCAGCATTCTTAACGGTATCCGTGATAAAACGATACCTGTTGCCTTCCTGTGACAGTAAACGATATCCGAAAATGTCAGTGAGTACTTTCGCCGTAGGTTCTATTTTTTGAAGCGATAAAGTGGTGCTGTGAAAGCCTTTCGTAGCAGTATCCTGTTTGATCTCCTTTGTTTCCCATCCTTGTCTGTCGTCTGGTTGGCCAGGAACCAGCAACGCCAGGTTAAGCCCGTCCCGATCAGTGAATGACAAAAAGGTTTCACCGAATCGCTCGCCTGCTTCGGTGAAGGGTACATTGAAACGGGTGAAGCGGTCCTTCCAGAAGTCCAGGCTGCCGGCTGGAACGGAATAGGTGATCTCTGTTGCCATGCCCGTTCCTGTGCGGCCTTGTCCGATGCCTGCCCAGGGGAAAAAAGTAAGAATAGTACCCGGGGTGCCGGTTTCATTACCATAATAAAAATGATAAGTGCCCGGGTCATCAAAATTGACTGTTTTTTTCACCATTCTGCTTCCCATTACCTGGGTATAAAAATCATAATTCCGTTGTGCATCACCGGCAATAGCCGTGATATGATGTAAGCCAAGTATCTGTTGCTCTTTCATGTTTGATTATTTTTAAAATGTTTTTT
>NZ_DATCVJ010000213.1:0-1839 GCF_036566945.1 Chitinophaga sp.
GCCATTTTTTCGGCGTCCTCAAAATGCAGGTTGTCATCTTCATCATCGGCCACTAAGGCAACCTGGTTGCGCCAGGGGCCAAAGGCGGCCGGTTGACGGTACCGGATAACCTTATCTGCTACCAGCGTTGCTTCGCTTACATTACGTGCCGGGATACGCCCGATGCCAATATCCAGCCGGTCGGGCACACTGCTTTGGGTAATATCTCCCCCATCCTTCAGTATGCCGAAATAGTCATCTGATACATAAGAGCGGATAGCATCCAGGGAAGCCTCACTTTGCCAGGAAGGAATATCGTTGGTATTATTTTTAATGCGCTGCCGGTAATCATAAGAGGCAGCGCCGAACAAGAGCAGGTAGCGGGGTGCAGGCCCCCGGTCATAAAACATTTTTACGTAGTCCCGGATAGCCGTTGGATCGGGGCTGCCAGCAGCAAATTCATTATACACCTGGTCAATGGTGGTCACCTGTACGGAAAGCTGATCCTGCGCACGGTGCATGGCTGCCAGCCTTTCTGCAGGCCCCTTTAACGCCGTGGTGGTAATAACGATCATATCTGCGGCGCTACTCCCATGCAGATCCTGGTTGGCTACCGGACCGGCATATACGGGATGCAGTGCTGCCCTGTCGTAAAAAGCAATGTATTCATGCAGCTGTTCGTTTTTGCCTGTAAACAGCACGGAATCGCCCTGTGATTGGTATTTCACAGCGACGGGCTTTACCGGATCAGTGACATCCCATATTTTCGTTTGCACATCGGCGTTATGGAGGGCAAAACGGCTGTCTTGCCCGCTACCAATATGAAGCGTACTACGAAAACCCAGCATTCCTGTTGCCGGCATTATTAAAGGACAAGTTGCCTGCACTTCCAGGTAGTCCAGCCATCCACGGTCATTGATATTATTGGGTGCTAACTCCACACCTATATCCAGCTGCGTCTGGGATGCAGTAGCACTACCGGAGCCGGTGGCGGCAGTAGCCACGCCTTCAAAAACATTATCCGTTACCGGTAGCAGGTATAAATTGCTGATGGCGGTGGACCCGTTAACGGTGGCATTGAAATTACATCCGCCACCACTGCGGGCGGCCACGCGCATGCTCACCGTCACTGGTCCTGCCGGTGCAGCGGGCAGCGTAAAACGATAGCTGCGGGACAACCCCAATACCTTACTGTATTCGGATCCCCACCATTGCTTGCCGCTACCCAGGAAGTTAAAACTATCCAGCTCATAAAACGAGCGATAGGTAAAAGTATATTCGGGGATACCAGTAGCTGGCCGGTTATTATCAGTTTGTATGCGTAGTCCTTCTCCCCCAACCGTAATATAATACCAGGCAACATCTGCATAAAGGTTGCGCTGATGGGTAAATGTACCGGCACTTTTATTATAGGTCCAGCCATGTGAGCCAGGGGCATAAAACAGCAGGTAGTCGTTTCCATCCAATATACCATCACCTCCATCTTCGGCATACAGCGCTACTTCCGGCAGATCGTCATAACGGGGGGTATTGTTGGGTTCCCCCAGCATTTGCCCGCCGTTGCCGAACAGCCGGATAGCCGTAACCGGTAGTTGCCGGGTATTAATCCCCATGCTTTCGAGAAAGGGCACATCTATTTTATAGACGCCGGGATCGGTAACAGACAGCTTATACCAGCTCCCGGTGGCGAGGACTGAATTTTTTTTATACTGACGAATACTGCTTTGGGCATATATTTCCTGTTGCTGCAGCAAAAAAACCAGGAACATCCCGATAAAAATATAATTGAGTTTCATTATCTTAATCGCAGTTTTTCGACCGGTTGATGTAGAAAACCCTTTATCAGCAGGGACGAATGGC
>NZ_DATCVJ010000214.1:0-3027 GCF_036566945.1 Chitinophaga sp.
ATCAATACCTACATTCAAACGCATGCTATTCCCGCGATGCGGGCCAGGGCGATCAGTTATTACATCATGGCATTTCAGGGTATTATACCGGTAGGAAGTTTGCTCACCGGATTACTGGCGCATTTTATTGGTCCCCGGTTAACCGTATTTGTAGCGGGTTTGGCGGGCGCCATTGCTACGGTGATCTTTGTTAATTACCGCAAAAAAATACGCACCATCCAGTACGAAATACCGGATGGTGCGAAAGTAGCTGCGTAAGCGAGTGTTTATCTTACCCAGGATTATGCTGATTTTCTTTGCAGGATTTAAAATTTGAACGACACACTTCCTGTTACACTCCTCAATTTCTGCGGATTCACCGTCGTATAGCCGATCCAGTAATGTTTATTGGTGATGTTATCCATTTTAAATGCTACGCGGAAACGCGGCTGATCATAAAAGATGCTGGCGTTTAATACCGTGTAGGTGGGTAGGATGAAAGTCCCGACGGTTCTATCATTCAGCACTTTATTATCGCTGGCATAGTTACCACCAAAACCAAATCCAAGGCCATCTGCCACACCGGCAGAAATGCGATAGCTGAGCCAGAGGTTCGCCACAGTGGGCGCGCCGGCTGTAGCGGGCCGCATGCCTTCCACGTCTTTAGAAGCGGCTTCATATTTGGAATCGTTGTAAGCAAAACCGGCCACAATATTGAATCCCTGGAAGGGATTAGCAATCACTTCTGCCTCAAATCCTTTGCTCACCTGCGTTCCATCCTGTATCGAGAAATTAGGATTGGCCGCATCCGGGCGAAGTACATCTTTTACTTTGATATGGTAGTAACTCAGTGTACCATTAATCCGGCCGTTGAGCAGCTGCAGCTTCACACCACCTTCCAGCTGATTGGCCTGTTCCGGCTTAAACGCCTTACCGGTAGCACTGGTGCCTGTTTGATTCGTAAATCCATTCTGGTAATTAGCAAACAGGGATACCCTGTCTCTCAATGGTTCGTATACGATACCCAGCTTAGGAGATAAAGTAGCCTGATTATATCCGCCTTCGTATTTTCCACTCACATCATTGTAATTACCTTTATTATCAAAATAATCTACACGCAGGGCGGCCATTACCATCAGGTTATCTGTCAGGTTCAGCAAATCAGATACATAGGCGCTGTAGGTGCTGGAAAGGGAATGCGCAGGAAAGGTAAAATCCAGTCCATGCTTCCCGTACAGCGTATCGAGGTTACGGCGGTTAAAGTTTGCATAAGTAGGAATATCCCCGTGAGCAGCAATCGTATCGTAAGTACCGCCGCCGAAGAACTGATTGGAATTATGATAGAAGTAGTCCAGGCCGCCTACGAAGCGGTTTCTCAGGTTACCGATTTTAAAGTCTCCGTTGAAATTCTGTTGTAGCTCTACGATATTATCTTTACTGTTATCGGTAAACTGATCGTTGCGGGAAATATAGTTACTGCCTACAGCGCCAGCCACGCCGGTGGCGGCTGCATCAGATAACAGGTAAAAATAGGGCGAAGGACCATTTGAGAAGCTGTTGGTGGCACTGACATTGGTGCTCATATTCCACTGCTCAGATATCTTGTACTTCATCTGCCCGAAAATATTGGTATTACGGGAAGTCTGGTACAGGTCATTTTTGGCGTAGGCGCGTTTATAGTCTATTTTCAGCTGATCGGCGCGATCCGTTCCCAGCGCGGATACCGGCTGCAGATATGGGAAGAAAAATACATTAAGACCCGTATTTTGCCCGGTAGAAAACTCTGCATCAAACAGGAAAGACAGGCGATCATTCACGCGATAAGATAAGCTGGGGGCGAAAGCAAAGTTTTTATTGAAGCCATAGTCTTGCCAGCTGCCTTCATTGTTGTAGGCGGTATTGATTCTCAGTATTACATCTTTTTCTTTGTCCAGCGGGGTATTCACGTCGGCGCTGATGCGGTTAAAGCCATAGCTGCCCATGGAATAGGTCACGTCGCCACCGAGATGATCGTAGGGCTTTTTGGTCACGCGGTTAATTAATCCTCCATAAGAGGTCAAGCTGTTACCAAATAAAGTAGCGGAAGGGCCTTTGATCACCTCCACCTGTTCGAGGTTATAAGCATCAATTTTAGCGGTTACATTTCCTGCCAGGCCATTGCGCAGTTTACTTTGTACAATGAAACCACGGAGGTTGTAATAACCGCCACCATCGCCGCCTCTGCCAGTAGCGTCCCACATGCGCGTAAGGCCGGGGGCATTTTTCAGTGCATCATCTACCGAAAATATTACCTGCTGTTGCAGCAGATCTTTGGTGATGGTGCTGTATACCTGCGGATTCTCGAGGTTTTTCAGTGGCATCTTTGCCACATCGTAGCTGGATGTTTTGATTAGTTTATTATGGTTGCCGGTGATCACTACTTCCTTGAGGGCTTTGCTGGAAACGGCCAGCTGCAGGCGGATATTAGTGGCTTTGCCGGCATTCACCACCACTTGTTCCTCTACCGGCGCATACCCCATCAGGGTTACCAGCAGGTGATAGCTACCTGGTTTAACGTGGTCAAATGTAAAAGAACCATCTGTTTCGGATATAACGGATTCGTTGGTTTCTTTGAGAAGGATAATTACGTCTGTAGCGGCTTTACCATCTACTGTCAACACTTTGCCTTTGATGGAACCCGCATTTTCATCTTCCGCTTTTACCAGCAGGGATGAAAACAGGAGTGCCAGTATTAGAAACACAAAGCCGGTTTGCTTGCTCATATTTTGCGCTTTAGTGGTGCAAAATTGGTGCAGGCAAGACCGGCAATGTAATCGAATCCGGAAATTCATTTACGAGATACGGAAAACTATCTAGCGGATCACCGCTTTGGTAACGCCTTCGCGGGTAATTTTTACTGGTTTGATGAAGCCATCTTTATCAAAATACATTCTTTCGATACAGGTTTCCCGGGAATTAGCGGCCTTTTCGCTGTTTGGGCGGCGGTGGTACACAATGTACCAACGATTCTCTTTGGCGATATTGATCACAGAGTGGTGGCCGGCGCCG
>NZ_DATCVJ010000215.1:0-16909 GCF_036566945.1 Chitinophaga sp.
AAGCATTGCTCAGCAGCAGCTGTTGAATGCCGAGCGCTTTCATCACGCGTACCGGGAAGGTAATCTGCTGCATCGTATAGCCTTCATAGTAGTGAAAGCGTCCCTGCATGGCGATGATGGGCGTATTATGAATATGTCCGAGTATCAGGTTTCCTTTATGTGATTCTACCGTAGATTCGGGGAAGTGTGGGATCTGATGATAAGGAATGGTATGTGTTATTTTGATATGATTTACCAGTTCTCCCAGGCCGGTTCCCAGTACTACGCCTACGCGCGGTTGCTCAAAGGAAAAGGATTGCAGATAGGTAGTAGCCTCAGCTACTTGTTGCAGTAACAGGTCCATACATTGTTGAATTTGCTGCAAATTAATTCCCTTTGCGCGCAATCACATAAAATAACGGGGGGAAATATCTTTTAAACCACAACAATATCCGTTCTTCTCTGGCAATCAGCACCACTTTTTTTCGTGTATGCATGGCCTTTAGAATACGCCGGGCACAGAAAGTAACAGATAATCCTTTTGCCTGTTTGGGGTCCATTTTGCCATAGGCGTCGCCGTTAGCCGTGATGGCGGAATAGGTAATGGGGGTATGTATGCGGCCCGGGCAAACGATGGTGGTATATAAATGAGGAATGGGTTGTTCGGTTTGCAGGGTTTCGAAGTAGCCTTGCAGGGCATGTTTGGCCGCATTATAACCGGAGCGCCAGGGATAGCCCATTAATCCGGCCATGCTGCTGATAATGATGATTTGTCCGCCGGCCTGTTCCCGGAAATGAGGCAACAATGCCTGGGTAAGCATCACGGCGCCAAAGAAATTCACTTCCATCAGTTGTCTGACGGCGGCTACAGAGGTGTCTATCAACTTTGACCGCTGTGTTACACCGGCATTATTCACGAGGACATCTATCTTCCCGAAAAATTGTAAAGCACGGCGGGCGCCTTCATTTACCTGGGTTTCGTCGGTGACGTCCATCAGTACAATTTCGCAATAGGGTGTATATAACAGGCACTCATTGCGTACGGCTTCCAGCGCAGCCTGGTTACGGGCTGCCAGTATAAGTCTGGCTTTTTCTTTTGCCAATAAAAGCGCCAGCTCATGACCTATGCCCGAGCTGGCGCCTGTAATAAGTATGACTTTATCCGTAAAGTGCATTCAGCAGTTTGATTTACGATTTCAGGGGCGTCAGCTTGATGTTTTTCCATCTTACCTTGATACCGCCACCAGAATGAATCTGCAGGGCGATCTGGCCATTGGCCGCACCTATTTTATCATCTTTCAGGGTGATCATCTCATGTCCATTCAGCCAGGTAGTTACGTTATCGCCCTGTACCCGTACTTTCATGGTATTCCATTCTCCCATTTTCAGGTATTGTTCTTTTTCCTTGTCTGGTTGGATCAGCCATCCACGGCCATAAGATTCGTAGATACCACCGGTATGCATGCCCGGAGGTGCTACCTCTGCCTGCCAGCCGGTAATTTTAGTACCATCCAGCGAAGAGTGGAAGAACACGCCGCTGTTGCCATTGGCTTCCTGTTTGAATTGTACCGTCAGTTCAAAATCTTTGTATTGACCATCGGTACCCAGGTAGCCGTATTCTTTATCAGGGCCGCTTTCACAGATTAATTCCCCTTTTTCCACATACCATTTTTCGGTACCGTAAATTTTCCATCCATCCAGGTTCTTGCCGTTGAATAAGGACTGCGCTTTTTGTGCAAAAGCGTGGCTGGTGCCCAGTAACAAGGCGGAACCCAGCAGGAATTTAACGAAGGTTTTTTTCATAACACTGCATTTATTGATTGAAGACCAGTTTTTTTACAAAAAAAAGAGTCCCTCGGTTTTACCCGGGGGACTCCAATATAAGTTCAATTTCCTGTATTTCTAAATCAGAAAATTATCTCGCAATGTTCACTGCTCTTTTTTCACGGATCACCGTTACTTTGATCTGGCCGGGATACTGCATTTCTGTCTGTATCTTATTGGCAATTTCGAAAGATAAACGATCGGCATCGCCGTCGGAAACTTTATCACTTTCTACGATAATACGCAGTTCTCTACCGGCCTGGATAGCGTAGGCTTTTTCCACACCATCATGCGCCAGGGCCAGGTTTTCCAGGTCCTTGATACGTTGCAGGTAGCTTTGCATGATTTCACGGCGTGCACCCGGACGGGCGCCGCTGATAGCATCACAAGCCTGAACGATTGGAGAAATCACATATTGCATTTCCATTTCATCGTGGTGCGCACCAATGGCATTCACTACGGCTGCGTGTTCTCCGTATTTTTCAGCGAGTTTGGCACCCAGCAGGGCGTGACTCAGCTCTGTTTCTTCATCAGGTACTTTACCGATATCGTGCAGTAAGCCGGCGCGTTTGGCCAGTTTAGGATTTAAGCCCAGTTCAGCCGCCATCACCGCGCAAAGATTGGCGGTTTCTTTGGAGTGCATGAGCAGGTTTTGTCCATAGGAGGAGCGGAACCGCATCTTACCTACCAGGCGTACCAGTTCTTTATGCAGGCCATGGATACCCAGTTCTATCACGGTTCTTTCACCAATGTCCATTACCTGTTCTTCCAGTTGTTTCTTGGTTTTTTCCACCACTTCCTCAATACGGGCAGGGTGAATACGGCCATCCTGTACCAGGCGTTGCAGCGATAAACGCGCTATTTCACGACGCAATGGATCGAAGGAAGATAATACAATGGCTTCAGGGGTATCATCCACAATCAGATCCACACCGGTAGCCGCTTCAATGGCACGGATGTTACGGCCTTCACGACCAATGATCTGACCTTTGATTTCATCGCTTTCCAGGGTAAATACGGTGATGGTATTTTCAATGGTTTGCTCAGCAGCAGTACGCTGAATAGATTGTATGATGATTTTTTTGGCTTCTTTGTTCGCTTTTAATTTAGCGTCTTCAATGATTTCCTGAATATGAGAGAGTGCCTGTGAACGGGCTTCTTCTTTCAGGCTTTCCACCAGCTGGTGTTTAGCTTCTTCTGCGGTTAACCCGGCTACTTTTTCAAGGCGGCGGATATGTTCTTCCTGGTGCTTTTCGAGTTCTGTACGTTTAATGGTCACGAGTTCCATCTGGCGGTTCAGACCTTCTTTAATCGCGTCGTTTTCGTTTAATTGCTTCTGAAGTTGCTCGTTTTTCTGGCTGATGGCCTGTTCTTTCTGTTTGATGCGATTTTCCGACTCTCCCAGTTTCTGATTACGTTGCAGTACATCTTTCTCGTACTCGCTTTTTAGTTGCAGGTATTTTTCCTTTGCCTCCAGCAATCTGTCTTTCTTGAGATTTTCCGCACTAATCTGTGCATCTGCAATGATTTTTTTAGCCTGGTTCTCAGCTTCATCTATTTTATGCTGTGTATTTTTGGCAAAAATCACCTTACCTAGCACAATCCCAATGATCAATGCCACTACTGCAGCTATTGTCGTGATAAGTGTAACACCCATATGAATTATTTATACTTGATTTATGTAGTATTCTCATACCCATGTCGCTGCTAAAACACAACAGGGGCGAGAACTGACCCGCGAAAATACAAAAAAATAGCAGTTAAAGCGTCTTTGATACGTGATAATTAGCCAATTAGCTAATTCATTGTTTAGCAATGGGTAACGTGATCAACCCAATGCCTGGTTGATAATTTCTTCCAGCTTTTCCAGCTTTTCCTGCAAAAAAGGAGCAGTGCTTGCCTGGGCTTTTCCGCCGCTGGTGACAGGATGGGTAGCGTACATAATAAGAGCCATAGCGATATAGTCCTGCAGATCTTTCCCCGCATAAGAAGTCTTAAAATCGACAATTTTCTCATTCACTTCTTTCATAATACGACGTACTTCCGCTTCTTCTTCCGGTTTTATCTTAATCCGGTAAGAGCGGTCCGATACGACTATGTTAATAGGAATGAGTTGTTCTATCATGTATGATTTTTTATCAGCTGTTCAGCAAAGCGATACAACGGTCAATTTCTTTAATGTAATCATTGATTTTGCCGCGGATCTCCTTTTTGAAGGCCTCGTCTTCTGTTGCAATGGTAGTACCTCCCTGGGCGGTGGATGCAATTTTCATCAGTTGCACCCTGTCCTCCAGTACCTGTAACGACTGTTGCTGCTGTAGCAGCTCCTGTTGGTGTATTTTAATTTCGTCTTTCAGCAATACATTCTCGGCCTGCACCTGCTGGAGCTTTTTCACCAGCAGGTGCAGTTTCTCTTCTACGCGTTGAATGTATTGCTCTAAAACCATTTTGTTAAATTACGAATTACGAATTACGAATTACGAATAAAAGAGGAGATAACCGGGTAAATCTACCCACAACTCCGTAATTCGTAATTTCTAATTCGTAATTCTATTTTCTGATCTCCGCCTGTAACTGTGTTTCAAACGTTTTGATGAGTTTTTCCATTACACTGTCAATCTCTTTGTCAGTAAGTGTTTTTTGAGCATCCAGGAAGGTAAAGCTTACGGCGTAAGACTTCTTATTAGTGCCCAGTTTTTCGCTCTCAAATACATCGAACAGATTTACCTGTTGTAACAGGCCCGATTTCACGCTGCGGGCAGCTGCTTCTACTGCGGCAAACTTTACGGGCTTGTCCAGTATCAGTGCCAGGTCTCTGCGAACTGCCGGGAAACGCGGGATTTCTTTGTAAAAGTTATCACTTTTTTGCAAGAGTCCCAGTATTTTATCCCAGTTGAAGGTGGCAAACCATACGGCCTGGCGGATATCAAATTGCTTGAGTTTCGCGGTGGGTACGCCTCCGAGGGTGACTACCACCTGGTTTTTTACCTTGATTTCCCAGGCTGGCTGTAAGCCGGTTTCGGTACTTTCTGCCCAGGTTAGCTGCTTGTAACCCAATTGTTTGAGTATATTAATAACAAATCCTTTCAGGAAGTAAAAGTCTACCGGCTTAGCGGCATGCATCCAGGTTTCTGCTGTTTGCTTACCCGTGAGGTACAGTACCAGGTGATTATTTTCACCATAGCCTTTTTCCAATACCTGGTAAGTTTTACCGAATTCGAAGAACAGCAGGTCTTCGTTTTTGCGGTTCAGGTTATGTGAAATGCTTTCCAAACCGGTTTCCAGCATGGAAGGGCGCATGATGTCCAGTTCTACGGTAAGACTGTTCATCATCTTCACAGCAGTTTCCAGTACTTCGGGCGTATAGTATTTGCTGTTAGTAATGGAATTGGTGAAAATTTCGTTGAAACCGTTGCCAGCGAGATAATCGGCTATTTTTTCCTTTACGCTCTCTGCATCCGGTTGGGCAGAAAGGGCGGGAGAAATGGCAATTTTGGAAGGAATTTCGATATTATCCAATCCATCTATCCGCATTACTTCTTCTACCAGATCGGCCGGGAGACTGATATCCGGTTTACTGAATGGTACGGATACACGAAATCCGGTGGCAGATTCAGACAGGGTGTCGAAGCCCAGGCTGCGCAGGATGTTTTTGATCTTATCGTCCGGATAGTTGCCTCCGCTGAGTTTACGGATATAGCTATACGTTGTTTCTATCTGTGTTTTAACTTTTACCGCCGGGTAAACATCGATCAGGTCTGAGGCAACCTGGCCACCACTGATCTCACAAATGAGGTCTGCTGCACGTTGCAGGGCAAATACCACATTGGAGATATCCACGCCTTTTTCAAAGCGGGAGGCAGCATCTGTACGTAATCCATGACGGAAAGAAGTGGTACGGATACCACCGGCGCTGAAAAAGGCGCTTTCCAGGAAAATGCTTTGTGTAGTATCAGATACACCGGAGTGCAGGCCACCAAATACGCCTGCAATACACATGCCTTCGCCGGCACCATTGCAGATCATCAGGTCAGAGGCATCCAGCTTTCTTTCTTTTTCATCCAGCGTTACAAATGGGGTGCCGGCCGGCAGGTTCTTCACCACTACGGCGTTGCCTTTGATGGCAGCCACGTCAAACGCATGGAGTGGTTGCCCCGTTTCATGCAGGATGAAGTTGGTGATATCCACAATATTGTTGATCGGGCGAACACCGATAGCGGTCAGCTTTGTCTTCAGCCATTCAGGAGAAGGCGCTACCTGTATACCGGTAATGGATATACCACTGTAACGGGGGCAGGCATCGGTGTTTTCAATGGTAACGCTGATCGGTAAAGGAGTAGCTGCTTTCGGCAGCGCCTTTATTTCCGGCAGTTGTACCTGGTATTTATGGGTATGTTCAATATTATTAAGGAAGGCGCATACATCTTTTGCTACTCCAATATGACTCATGGCATCCATGCGGTTGGGAGTCAGCCCTATTTCGAAGATGTAATCCTTTGCGGGTTTAAACACTTCACTGGCCGGGGTACCGGGTTGCAGGGAAGCGTCGAGTACCAGGATACCATCATGACTGTTGCCCAGCCCTATTTCGTCTTCCGCGCAAATCATTCCCTGGCTTTCTTCTCCACGGATCTTTGCTTTTTTCATGGTCAGCGGTTCCCCGCTCAGTGGGTAAATGGTGGCGCCAATGGGGGCTACCACTACTTTCTGGCCTACTGCTACGTTAGGAGCACCACACACAATGTGCAAAGGCTCACCGTTGCCGGTGTTAACTGTGGTCAGTCTCAGTTTATCCGCGTTGGGGTGCTTTTCTGCCGTCAGTACTTCTCCGATCACCAATCCAGCCAGACTTCCCTTTACTGCTTCAAATTTTTCCAGGTTCTCCACCTCCAGACCAATTCTGGTTAAAATGGTAGATAGTTCCTCCGGTGTAGGCTTCACCGGTAAATAATCACATAGCCAGTTGTATGAAATCGTCATTTATCTGCTCGGTTTATATAAGTGGCGTAAAGTTAGGCAAAAAGCGGAAAGCGAAAAGCAAAAAGCTATCGCAGCGGAGATTTGAGCGGGTAAACAACAAGCTTTAACCAGCTGCGATATTCGCTCAAATCTCCGCTGCGATAGCTTTTTGCTTTTTGCTTTATGCCTTCAGCTTAGCCCTGGTGCGATGTTTTTGCAGTATGTGGAAAATCTTTTTACACAATGTGTGTGAATAATCGGACCTTTGCTTGGGAATTTCTGGCGTTTTAGTGGATAACCATAGTGCTGTCAGTGGATAACTGACAATTTGCTTGTGGATAACCTGTGTATGAGGCTTAATAAATTTAATAACTAATGAAGGGGTGTTAATCGAAAAAATGCCTTTACCTTAGTTTGTACGGCTTGCAAAAGTTTACAATTTCTTAAAGTAGCTATCACCCTGATGAATGCGGGAAAAATGCAGATATCGATTGTAAAAACAACTGGAAAGGCCCATTGACAGTAACCTTTTATTAACTTTTTTTAATACACTAACCATAAATGGATCTCAATCTTAAGAAGGACCGCAATGTGCGTAGAAAACCGTCCATTGATGTGTCATCCTTGGTGTATGGCAAGATACCACCACAGGCTAAAGAATTGGAAGAAGCTGTTTTGGGAGCCGTAATGCTGGAGAAGGGAGCCTTTGACTCCGTCATTGAGATATTGAAAGGGGAGTGTTTTTATGTAGAAGCACACCAGATTATTTTTAGCGCCATGACCCGTCTGGCAGGTAAGTCTATGCCGGTAGATATTCTCACCGTTACTGAAGAGCTGAAATCAATGGGCTCTCTGGAACAAATCGGTGGTCCGTTTACTGTTATGAAACTTACCAATATGGTGGTGTCTTCCGCCAATATTGAAGCACATGCCCGTATTATCCTCCAGAAGTTTATTCAGCGTGAACTGATCCGTATTTCCGGTGAAATACTCACGGAGTCTTATGAAGACACTGCCGATGTATTTGACCTGCTGGACAGTGCCGAGTCTAAACTCTTTGAGGTAACAAATAATCACCTTCGTAAAAACTACGATTCGATTGACCGCGTACTGGTAAATACCATGAAGCGTATTGAGGATCTGCGTAACAAGGGAGACGATATTACCGGGGTGCCTTCCGGCTTCCCTTCACTGGATAAGGTAACCTATGGCTGGCAGTCTACGGATCTGATCATCATAGCTGCCCGTCCTTCTGTGGGTAAAACCGCCTTCGCGCTGAACCTTGCGCGTAATGCGGCGCTTCATCCCCGCTTCCCGAAAGGCGCAGCGGTATTCTCATTGGAAATGTCCTCCGGCCAGATTGTACAACGTATCCTCTCGGCCGAGTCAGAAATAAAGCTGGAAAAGATTTCCCGTGGTAAACTGGAAGAGTATGAAATGAAGAAGCTGATGACGCATGGTATTGAACGCCTGGCAAAAGCACCCATCTTCATCGATGATACTCCGGCTCTCAACATCTTTGAGCTGCGCGCCAAATGCCGCAGGCTGGTACACAACCATGGCGTAGGTGTTATCATCATCGACTACCTGCAGTTGATGAGCGGCAGCAGCGATGGTAAAGGCTCCAACCGTGAACAGGAAATCAGTAAAATTTCCCGTGACCTGAAAGGGCTGGCCAAGGAATTACAGGTACCTATCATCGCCCTCTCGCAGTTGAGCCGTGATGTGGAAAAACGAAAAGATGGTAACAAGATGCCGCAGCTGAGTGATCTCCGTGAATCCGGAGCGATCGAGCAGGATGCCGACATGGTAATGTTCCTCTATCGTCCTGAATATTATGAAATCAACACCAATGAAATGGGCGAATCCAATAAAGGTGAAACCCACGTTCGTATAGCCAAGCACCGTAATGGTCAGCTGGATACCATCAAACTAAGAGCTGTACTGGAATACCAGCGTTTTGAAGATGATGGTAGCCTGGAAAATCCCGGTGGTGGCGGTAGTCCTTTCGCAGGTATCAGTCGCTCACAGCAAGGTGGTGGCGGCGGTAACGATGAAGCCAAACTGTACATACAGAAGGGATCCAAGATGAATGATATGAACTTCGATGAAGGCTTTGAAGATGCACCCTTTTAGCGCATAAAAGATATTGCTAAAAAGCCGGCATCGAAAACGATCGCCGGCTTTTTTTGTCTTATTCAGGATTATACTGATTTAGATGATTTCCCGGATTTCTACTTTTATGATTTTGGTAGATGTAAGTGAATTTATCCAGCCAAATCTTTAACATCCAAAAAATAAAATCCGGACAATCATCTAAATCAGTATAATCCTGAGTAAGACAAAAAAACGCGGCACCACAATAACAGCACAATCAATGAAACAACTGTACTTTAAATATAAAGGTCATTACAAAGACAATTTTAGTTTAGCCTACCCCGTAGTCATTTCACAACTAGGACATACACTGGTAGCATTATCAGATAGTATTATCATTGGCCATACTGGTAAAGTGCCACTGGCAGCGGTATCGCTGGGCAATGGTTTGTTTTCTGTTTTTATGGTGGCCGGCATTGGCATGTCCTATGGACTCACCCCATTGATAGCCCAGGAAAACGGGCGTGGCAATAAAAACGCCATCGGCTATTTGTTGAGCCACAGTCTTATTATCAATATGGTAGTAGGCGTATTGCTGTCTGCCGTTATTTATATTGGCAGCAGCCACCTGTCTATCCTGCACCAGGAAGGTGATGTAGCCGAACAGGCCAGGCCGTTCCTGCGTTACCTGGGCTTCTCCTTTATTCCCCTGATGCTGTTCCTTTCCTTTAAGCAGTTTGCCGAAGGGCTGGGGTTTACGCGACAGGCCATGAACATCAGTATCATCGGTAATGTGATCAATATTATTATCGGTATCATCCTGGTATATGGCTTATTTGGGATGCCCCGAATGGGTGTTGTGGGCGTTGGTATTGCTACGTTTACAGACAGGCTAATCATGGGAATTACTATGATGTGCTATGTACTGCGGGCGCCCCGGTTTAAGCCTTACTTACAATCTTTTGGCTTCAAAAACCTGAAGGCAGCCGCTGTCAAAAAAATATTGGGGATCGGTACACCGGTGGCCATGCAATATTTGTTTGAGGTGAGTGCGTTCAGTGGCGCCGCTGTCATGGTGGGCTGGATGGGCGCCGCCGAGTTGGCGGCTCATCAGATTGCCCTCAGTTTAGCCTCCATGACTTACATGATGGCCAGTGGTATTTCTGCTGCGGCAGGTATCAAAAGCGGTAATAATTTTGGGAAGAAGGATTTCGGGGAACTGCGTTTATCCGCTATCGCCAGTTACCATATGGTGCTGTTGCTGATGGGAGGCGCGGCGTTGTTATTTACACTTGGCAATCACCTGCTCCCCTCTTTTTATATCCAGGATCCGCAGGTAATAAAGATTGCTTCCGGGTTGCTGATCATTGCGGCCTTCTTTCAGTTGTTCGATGGCATGCAGGTAGTTGGATTGGGTATTTTACGTGGTTTAGGTGATGTTCGTATCCCTACGTTAATTACGCTGCTGGCCTACTGGGGACTGGGACTGCCGTTGGGCTACCTGTTGGGGATTAAGTTGGATTTTGGTGTAGAAGGTGTGTGGTGGGCACTGTTGTTAGGGTTGCTGGTGGCATCTGTGTTGCTGTTTGTGCGGTTTCACGTCAAAACAAAAAAACTTTCTGCTTAACTTCGCACGTATGGATTTGCCAGTTTTTTACGCACCGGAAATACAGCCGGATGCGGTTGCATATACAATGAATGAGGATACTTCCAAATACTGTATCCAGGTACTCCGTCATGAAAAGGGAGATCAGGTGTTACTGGCAGATGGCCGTGGACACAAGTTTACAGCGGCCATTACAGATGATAACCGCAAGAAATGTGTGCTGCAGGTATGGTCTTGCGAAACAGTGCCGCCGCCGGCGCGGGCGCTTCGTATAGGCATTTCCTTTACCAAAAATGCGTCGCGCATTGAATGGTTCCTGGAAAAGGCCACCGAGATAGGTATTCAAACAATTATTCCGCTGGTAAGTCAGCGTACAGAGAAAGAGAAAATAAAAGCAGAACGGCTGCAAAATATATTGGTATCCGCCATGTTGCAATCGCAGCAATTTTATTTACCGGAATTGCAGGAGCCGCAGGCATTCGATAAACTGGTGAAGAACAACAAAGATCCGCAGCGGATGATCGCACATTGTTTGCCGGAACAGAAACAGGAATTGCAGCATACTATGCAACGGGGGAAAGATACGCTGATACTGATAGGCCCGGAAGGTGATTTTACACCGGATGAAATTAAACTGGCACTGGAGCAGGGCTTTGTACCGGTATCGCTGGGGAATACGCGCTTACGTACAGAAACAGCGGGGATGGTAGCGGTAACCCTGATGAATACCATTTTTTAGCTTTTAGCCGTTAGCTTTTAGCTTTTAGAAAAAATGCAGCGAATATGAACTTATATATTGTGTTCATATTCGCTGCATTTTTTCTAAAAGCTAAAAGCTAACGGCTAAAAGCTATTTCAGTGTCGGTTCCTTTAATTCCACCGGCTTTTCTTTAGACGGTTTCCTTACCCGCATATTCAGCATTTCTACCCCGAAGGAAAATGCCATCGCAAAATATACGTAGTTTTTCAGGTGCATATCATGTGCCTTCTCTGCATCCCATCCTTCAATGATGAGGATAGCGCCTACCATTACCAGAAAGGAAAGGGCCAGCATTTTCAGCGTAGGATGTTTGTGGATAAAATCGCTGATACGGGGTGCAAACAGGAACATCACAATCATGGCGATTATTACGGCCACAATCATTACCGGTACCTGTTTGGCCAGTCCCACGGCGGTAATGATACTGTCGAAGGAGAAAATGGTGTCGATCAGGATAATCTGGCCTACGATGTTCAAAAAGGAGGCGGCCGGTTTGCCACCGCTTTTAATATCGGTAGACTCTTCCTCGCCTTCCAGTTTGTGATGGATTTCGAGGGTGGTTTTGATCAGCAGGAAGATACCTCCTCCCAGCATGATAAGATCGCGGAGACTAAAGCCGTGGCTGCCGATGCTGAACAGGGGATGTACCGCTTTTACGATATAGCCGATGCAGAGCAGCAGGATGATACGGATGGCCATACCTGCAAACATCCATACGCGGCGGGCGGCGGGCCTTTTTTCAGGGGTTAGTCGGTTAAGTACAATAGAAACGAAAATGACATTGTCGATGCCCAATACGATTTCCATGAGTATCAGTGTCAATAAACTGATCAGCGATTCTGCTGTGAGAAACTGTTCCATATAGGTTGAATAGATAGCGATGATGCGATGTTACTGACGTAATCCGGCACAGATCTTTTTCACAATGGTAGGGCCTTCATAAATGAAGCCGGTATATACCTGTACCAGGGAGGCCCCGGCATCCAGTTTTTCCTGGGCGTCTTCCGCCGTGAAAATGCCGCCTACCGCAATAATGGGTATGCTGCCCTGGCTATGGGTATGAATATAACGGATCACTTCTGTGGCTTTGCGTTTTACCGGTAATCCGCTCAGGCCACCGGCGCCAATATCATTCACTTCTGCCGCAGGCGTTTTTAATCCTGCCCGGCTGATGGTGGTATTGGTGGCTACAATACCGGCCAGTTTCGTTTCTGTTACAATTTCGATAATATCATCGAGTTGTTCTGTGGTCAGATCAGGGGCTATTTTAAGCAGAATAGGTTTGAGTTTGGGCTTTTGGGTATTAAGTACCTGCAGGTGATGTAAGAGTTGTTTTAAGGGTTCTTTCTCCTGCAAAGCACGCAGGTTGGGCGTGTTGGGGGAGCTTACATTTACCACAAAGTAATCTACTACATCATACAGCGCATGAAAGCATTTTTCATAGTCGCTGACAGCATCTTCATTCGGGGTGATTTTATTTTTCCCGATGTTGCCACCTACGATGATATTGGATTTTTTACGTTGTAATCTTTTGGCAGCGGCTACAGCGCCTTCATTATTAAAGCCCATGCGGTTAATAAGGGCTTTGTCTGCCGGCAGGCGGAATAGTCTTGGCTGTTCATTACCTGGCTGTGGCTGCGGAGTCACGGTACCGATTTCTACAAAGCCAAAGCCCAGACAGGCCAGTTCGTCAATGTACTTTGCATCTTTGTCAAAACCAGCTGCCAGCCCTACGGGATTGGAAAAGGTCAGTCCAAACAGTTCACGTTCCAGTCCTTTGGTTTTTACACCGCAGAAGGCGTTTAGCACTGTTTTGCCCAGTGGCAGAGAATATAATGTCTTCATACCACGCATTACGCTGTGGTGAATGTTTTCCGGCGGATAGCGGAAAAGAAAGTTTTTGATCAGGTTGTACATTGCGGGGACAAAGATAATCAGGATTTATGTGATTTTGATGATTCTCCTGACGCAGAAAGTGGTATTTACCCCCTACTCATTTTTTATATAATGGCTGCAGATGGCATTTTTCAGTATTTGTACGTAAAGATTTTTCTGCACATGTAGAATGGCAGGAATAAAATAAATCATAGCTATATTTGCTGCTCATCATGCTGGAGCTCCAAACATTTGAAGCATTATTCAGGGAAAACCATGCTCATTGCCTGGCCTTCGCCACTCACTACACGGGAGATTCCCATGTAGCGGAGGAGGTTGTACAACAGGTCTTCCTGCGGTTGTGGGAAAAACGGGAAACGATCACCATTACGGGGCCGGTAAAAGCATACTTGTTTTCTGCTATTCGTAATACCGCCATTAGCCAATGGCGTAAGGATGTTGTGCGTACTGAAAAGGAAACAGGTTTTGGAAAGGTGTCGGAAACAGCCATTGGCGCAGGGGAAGAGGTAAAAGAGCTGGAAAGACTATACCGGCAGGCGCTGGAAAGGTTGCCGGAGCGTTGCCGGGAAGTATTTGTACTTAGCCGGCAGCAAAATCTTAAATATGCAGAAATTGCTGCGGCGATGAATATTTCGGTGAAAACCGTGGAGAACCAGATGGGAAAAGCATTAAAGATCCTGCACCAGGAACTGAAGGAATACCTGCCGCTGCTGACAGGTTTTTTGTTTTAAAAATTTTTCGGACGGCATAGGGGCATTCATATTTTCCATGCGTCTTATTATTATATTATCGCCTTGAGGCGCTGACTGTAAAAACTTACAACTACTGATGACACCATCTTTTCCCAATGAGGCAATGCCTGATGAGGCACTGTATACCTTACTGTGCAAGTATCTGCTGAATGAAGCAGATGCGGAAGAGTATGCGTGGGTGGAAGCGTGGAAGAAAACGGATACTGGTAACGAAGTCCTGCTGAACTCACTGGCCAAAGTACTGGATACAGCGGCCGTCAACGAAAAGGCGGTGGCGGCAGATACCCACTTCGCCTGGGCACAGCTCAGCGAAAAAATGGATCATAAACCAGCATTGATTGCCGTCAGACCCAAAAATCGCTTTATCTGGTTAAAAATTGCTGCGGTATTGCTGGTCGTATTCGGCGCCGGATGGTGGTTCCTGGTAGGTAATCGTCCGCAACAAATATATGCAGGTCCGGTACTGGCTCGACTGCAGGACGGGAGCAGTGTGCAGTTATTGGCGGCTTCCAGGCTGGAGGTAGCCAGAGGCTTTAACGACCGTAACAGGAAAGTGAGTCTTACCGGTACTGCCTCCTTTGATGTAAGCGGCAGCGCCACCAATCCCTTTGTGATTACGCTGGGCCACACAGAAGTAAAAGTACTGGGAACCCGGTTTATGATCAATTACCAGCCCGGCGCCGCTACGCTGAAAGTACATGTAAGCAGTGGTAAAGTAATGGTGATAGATCATGATAAGCAGGATAGTGTTGTACTCACCGATGGTATGCTGTTGCAAACTGATAGTGAAAGACCCGCATTTCGTATAGCCTCCCACGTTACTGACATGGGGAAGAGATCTTTATCATTTCATGATACACCACTGGAAGAAGTATTGCATTCTATTACAGAAGTATACGACATCAAAGTAGAAGTCATGAATACCGATCTGCTCAAATTACCTGTTCGTGCCGACTTTACAGGAGAGTCTGCGGAAGATGTGATTAAAACGCTGTCACTCATGCTGAATGCGGAGTACGAGAAAATGAATGATCGACAATACAAATTAAAATAGCTTTTAGCCATTAGCTTTTAGCTTTTAGTAAATGCAGCGAAGGTCATGTTATGTTAATCATCCGCTGCATTTACTAACAGCTAACAGCTAACAGCTAACAGCTAACAGCTAACAGCTAACAGCTAACAGCTAACAGCTCCACTGTCACCCTTTCAAATAAGCAATACTATGTCGTTAGCCGGAAAACTGCTGACGGGAATATTTATAATATGTTTCCCACTGAATGTTTTTGGGTGGGATTGGCAAACAAGAGTAACGGTAGTTGTAAAGGACCAGCCCATAGAAATGATCTGCGGATTACTGGAAAAGGAGTATGGTATTCATTTCTCCTATAGCAGGGAACTGGTCAGCTTGTCCCGGAAAGTTACATTGGCAGCCCATGAACAGCGGCTTAAAAAAGTGCTGGAAGAGCTGTTTGCCCCCGATGATATCAGATTTACCCGTGTAGGTGAACAGGTAGTACTGCTACCTGTTCAGCGCAATACCCGCACTATCAGTGGTTATGTAAAAGATGCCATGAGTGGGGAAAATCTCATTGGCGCCACGGTGTACTCGCCTGCCCTGAAACAGGGAACCACTACTAATCAATATGGTTTTTTTAGTCTTACTACCGTAAAGGATTCCAATAGCCTGGTGATCTCCTATGTTGGCTATGCGCCCCATTTACAGCCGCTACGGGAGAAAGGCGATCAATTACTCAATATTGTATTGAAACCAGTAGGTAGCCTGAAAGAAGTGGTGATTAGCGCCAGTGAAAAAAGTAAGCTACAGGAGCAAACCCAAATGAGCAAAGTCAATCTTTCTGCTACGGAATTGCAGGCTATGCCGCGATTGTTGGGAGAAGTAGACGTCATGCGCACACTGCAATCTATGCCGGGCGTAAGCGGAGGAATGGACGGCGCGGGCGGATTATATGTGAGAGGTGGTAGCCCGGATCAAAACCTGGTGCTGATGGATGGTACACCAGTATTCAATTTCTCGCATTTTTTTGGTGTTTACTCGCTGGTAAATGCCAATGTGGTAAAATCCACCGACTTGTACAAAGGGGCCTTCCCTGCACGCTTCGGCGGCCGCTTGTCTTCTGTGGTGGATATTGCCATGAAGGAAGGAGATATGAATGCCTACCATGGTGATGTATCTATCGGATTGATTGCGGCCAAATTCAACATCGAAGGACCTATCGTAAAAGGTAAAACATCCTTTATGTTATCTGCCCGTCGTTCTTATCCAGACCTGTTGCTGAATGAAGCGCTGAAATCGGACAATGCAATGGGGAGTGGCGGTGATTTCGGGGCTTATTTTTATGATATCAATGCAAAAGTGAACCATATTTTCTCACCGAAGGATCGCGTGTTTTTTAGTTTTTATAAGGGAGAAGATAACCTGATGCTGAAACAAACACCGATAGACAGTAATAACGTAGACGAACCTACGAAATATAGCGACGAAGGTTTCAAATTTCAGTTGGGCTGGGGGAACACCATGGCTGCTTTACGCTGGAACCATATTTACGGCCCGCGGTTGTTTTCCAACATTACGTTAAATTATTCCCAGTACGCGTTCTTTACGCAGTATGAGCATAAGTCGGAGATTCCTTCTTCCGGTGAGCTATCGAATGTATTTGGAAAGTATAATTCCCGCATGGAGAATAGCGGAGGAAGAATTGATTTTGATTTCCGCCCTAACCCAAAGCATGCTATCAGGTTTGGAACGATTACTACCATGCATTATTTCAAACCAGGCAATTCCTCTTTTGAAGACAGGGGCAGCCCGGTAAAACCACTCGATACGTTGCCCTCAGCCTTGCGGGTGATCGGCGCTGAATTGTCGGTATATGCGGAAGACGACTGGCAGCTGCGGCCGGATCTGTATGCGAATATAGGCGTACATGCTTCGGCTTTCCTGGTGGAAGGACGTTTCTATTATTCTGTACAGCCCAGGCTGGGATTACGTTATGTACTGCCACGCAACTGGGCAGTGAA
>NZ_DATCVJ010000216.1:0-2399 GCF_036566945.1 Chitinophaga sp.
AGCGAAAATAGCGTTGACAGCCTTGGCTGTATTAGCATTCTTCGGAGGTTCATTGGCATTTAAAGCTAATAGAGGTGTTAATATCTTTTACGTATACACTACCTCCATAATCTTTGGTAAAATAACGGGTATTTGTGATGAGAATTCCGTGCGTTGGGCTCCGTACACAACCACAGCTGTACTTGGTTGGATTACAACTGTTTCGGCCGCACCCGCCACAAATGTAACTACCTGTACTGCTCGTATTACTGTTTCTCTTTAATTTTGATTAAAGAAGGGCTGTCACAATTATGCATATTTTGAATTGAAGTTGAATTTTTATGAGCTGGAGCCGTTCCTGAAGTTTAGGCGGCTCTATGTTTGGACACTTGGTAGATGTATAAAATGAGTGTCTGCATTCGTGAAAAAATTTTATGTTAATAGTTAGGTCGGCGTGGTCTCAATATATCAGTGTAGATTCCAAGATAATGGACTCGCTTTTGAATTTTCAATAGATCTATAATCAAGTTGCATCAGAGTAAATGTGCGACGGACCTATGGAGAATCGATAAGTTAAGCTGGTGTGGGAGTCCGTATTTTACAGGCAGCTTCGTGCTGTTGCAAAGTCAAATAACGTATTCCTGTCAAGAAGAACTCATGAAGTTGTTATCCCTCGTCCTGGAAAATATATCTGCCAAATGGAATAGGCTAATTTATAACTGGAATCAGATACCTGGTCAATATACTAGTTTTTCCCTTTTGTCAAAATTATAGGTTGCCCAAAATACATATAGTACAAGTAGTTACACCTAAGGTGTTAGGCGCAGTGGAAGAAGTTGTACGCATACCTAGAGAATAGGTTGTAGTCGAGTACAACAAGAGGACAGCCTGATTCGGGTCATAAATACCAGTTACTTGATCGTTGATAAGGGAGGTGCTGTATTGTAAAAGGTCTTAACACTTCTACATTAGACACTATAACATAAACTGTGTAAACATATAAAATCGGAGTTCGTAAGAGCCCCGATTTTTTTATTTTTAACCGTTACACACACAATGAAGCCAGAAGACTTATTATCAGACGATTTTTTAAAGCAATTCAAAACTGGGCAACAGCTCAACGATTTTCTGGGTCAGATCCAGAAACGTGCAATTGAAAAGATGCTGGAAGGCCAACTGGACGGGTATTTAGGATACGGGATGAATGAGCAGAGTAAGAGTATAAATACCCGAAATGGCTATGGGAAGAAGAAGATTAAAACCCATTATGGAGAGTCCGAAATCCAGGTTCCACGGGACCGTGATGCCAGTTTTAATCCCATGATCGTTCCCAAGCGGGAGAGCATGGTAGAAGGCATTGAAGAAGTGATAGTATCGCTGTATGCTAAAGGAATGAGTATAAGTGATATCGAGGAACAGATAATGGATGTCTATAAATTTGAAGTTTCTACCGCCACGATCAGCCGGATCACTTCCAGGGTGGCAGAAGATATTGTAGCCTGGCAGAACCGCCCATTAGAACCTGTTTACCTGATTGTGCGGATGGATGGTATTGTATTCAAAATTCGGGAGAATAGTAAAGTTATCAATAAGACCGTCTAGATTGCTGTGGGGCTGCGTAAGGATGGTTTTCCATTTTAAACAGTTATCTCTCTTCACTCCCCACCCAACTCACCCAAAACGCCACCATCCCTCCATCGCCACCAACGCCAACGCAATCCTTGAATTTCACTCCCCAACAATAATAAACGACCCACACCCCCCAGGCTTCCTCGCCAAAGACACCCGTTTTCCCTTTGCCGCATTATTCCCAACATCCGGGAGCACACTATAATACGGCGTTGTCGCCACAGTACACATGCCACCTTCCAGCGTCGGGGCATAATAAACCGTCGGCAAATAATAGGCAACAGCGCCGCCAACGAAACCGAAGAACATGATCATTACAAGTAGAGTACGCGCCTTTTTCATGATCTGAATTTAAAGCAACCCTCTGCAACCAAAATGCATTCAATGCGCAGGTGGATCTACCCCCATCATCTCCATGCCATACTTCATAATCATCCCTATCACCGGTATGGCAAGCATACCTGTAGCAGTAATTTTATACTCCACCTTCGGCGGCGCCACCCGAAAGATGATCTGCTCCACCATCCCCAGCTCCCTGAGTTGCGACGTGAGCATCTTATGCGCGATGTACGGATATCAGCTTTCAGCTCCCCATACCGCATTACGCGCAGGTGCAGCCGCCAAAGTATCGGCATCTTCCAGGTGCTGCTGATATGTTTGAGTGCAAACTCAATCGGCGTATAATACAACTTACTATCATTGTTGTCCGGGTAAATTGAATATAACATGGCCTGTATTCCTTTTCTGATAAGGAATACAGGTTCTTAAATTATTGTATGAAAATCCAGGGA
>NZ_DATCVJ010000217.1:0-1927 GCF_036566945.1 Chitinophaga sp.
GTTAGCGTAGTTAGACCAGTTCCACTGGTTTTGTCTTAACAGGTTTTCCTGTACCAGACCATTCAAACCAATACCATTACCTGCCTGTTTAGGGCCACTGTATTGATCTTCAAAGTTCTGAATGAAATCTACACTGAAACGGGAAGTGAATTTCAGACCGGCAATCGGTTCAACTTCTACATAAGCAGAAGATAAAACGCGGGTAGAGGTATTATCATTTCTACCATAGTATACGCTGGTAAGTGGATTGAAGAAGCGGTTTAGCCTGTTGGCGGTAGTAATGGTATTAGCGCCATCTCCCAGATCTCCGTTAGCCTTGGTATAAAAATCTCCGTTAGGGGCATATGCCGGAACGTTAGGCGCCGCAGAATAACCGGCAGTAGTAGCACCGGCGAGATAGGTATCGGATAATACCCCGTTATTCAAGGATTTGGAAGAGTAGAGGGAGATACCTGATTTCAGCCATTTTTTAGGCGTTACATCCAGGTTCACACGAATGCCTCCTCTGCGTAAGCGGTTGGCCAATACCACACCTTTCTGATCGGAATATTCACCGGATGCATAAAATCTGGCTTTCTCCGTTCCACCGGAAAGTGATAACTGATGGCTTTGTATCACACCTGTTTGAAATACTTCTTTCATCCAGTCTGTTCTGTCTGGTTTACCATCGCCGTTAAGATCAATATCTTTGGCAATAGGCACTACAGGGTTGCCTGCACGGGTGGAATTGGCTGCTTTTTCATTTTGAATGATATTGAAATCATCACCATTCAGTACTTTAGGCACCCTGGCTGCTTTAGCCCAGCCTACGTAGCCATTATAGTTAACAGAGATAGAACCGGTTTTACCTCTTTTGGTAGTAATCACAATTACACCAGCAGCAGCTCTGGAACCATATAAGGCAGATGCAGCCGCATCTTTCAGTACGTCCACTGATTCGATATCATTGGGATTGATATCGGCCATTGGGTTGTAACGCGTACCATTGCCACTGTTAAATACGTTTAAGTTGCTGTTGGTATTCATGATAATGCCATCCACAACAATCAATGGCTGGTTACTATTACTGATAGAGTTCACACCACGGATCCTGATATTTACCGCATCACCCAGTACACCGGAACCGGTGGTGATATTCACACCCGCCGCTCTTCCTGTTAATGCCTGGTCGAAGCTGGTAGCAGGACGATCATTGATGAGTGCACCAGATACCGCTGTTACGGAAGACGTAACATCCTTTCTTTTTAATTCACCATAACCGGTTACGATTACTTCATTCAGTACTTTGTTGCTCGCATTCAATACCACATTGATCGACTGACGCGTACCTACTTTTTCTTCTGTTGGCTCATAACCTACAAAGGAAAAAATCAGCGAGGCAGCGCCGTCTACTGCAATGGAAAATGTTCCATCCACAGAAGATACTGCTCCTACTTTGGAACCTTTGATGCTAACAGATACACCAGGTAACGGAGAGCCATCATGCGCATCCGTTACTTTACCTTTAATCGTTCGGGTTTGGGCAAAAGCATGCACCATACCGATGGCCAGTAACAGCCATAGTAGTAAACCTTTTTTCATACGGTTTAAATTGGGTTTGTTATGTAATAAAAAAAATGGGACGCCGCGTCTCCTCCGTTGGCATTGCTAATTAAATCCGATACAACAGACATAGATACAGGTCGCTCTCATATTTCATTTTGGTTTAGACATGAGTATATCAACTGCTCATTTTCCGATGAGCAGGATGAATAAAAAAAACGGTACTACAGCGCATGAGAAATTAAATCCGCGAAACAGATGTCGTGATTTGTTGATACCAGGTTGTAAGTTGGCTACACTACAAG
Source organism: Chitinophaga sp. (assembly GCF_036566945.1). Taxonomy (GTDB): domain Bacteria; phylum Bacteroidota; class Bacteroidia; order Chitinophagales; family Chitinophagaceae; genus Chitinophaga. The sequence goes on from NZ_DATCVJ010000217.1 coordinate 1,848, forward strand.
CATAGTATTCCCCTGCCGGAAATAAACCGGTTATTTTATGTTGTTATTCAATGAATAAAAAGATTATAAAACGCACGCTG
>NZ_DATCVJ010000218.1:0-18884 GCF_036566945.1 Chitinophaga sp.
GAGAAACCTACCAAGCTGCCGGAATATGTAGATGCCACACGCTTTATGCAACTCACCAATGAACTAAGATGGAATGACAACGGCAATAACGCCAATGAATATCCTACCTATACAAAAGATATTGTAGACAATTACGATCAGCTGCATGCACAAAATCCGGATCAATATCCCAACACCGACTGGAGAGCATTAATTCTGCATAACAGCGCTCCCCGTGAAACACATATGCTGAGCATTGCCGGCGCCGGTAAAGCACTGCGTTCCCGCGTATCACTGGTATATGATAAAAACGGTGCATTGTACGACAACCGTACCTATAACCGTATCACCACCCGTATCAACAACGATATTACCATCAATAAATACCTGTCTGCCAGCGTAGACATCAACTTCAAACGCACCATGATACAACAGCCGGTGGTAGACCCCATGTATAAAATGGGCATCGTACCGCCTATTTATGCGGCGTTATGGTCTGATGGCCGCATTGGCGCCGGTAAAGATGGGGCTAACATCTACGCACAAACGAAATATGGCGGTATTAACCACGACTGGTTCAACCAGCTGGGAGGAAAAGTAGGGATTGATTTCACGCCCATAGAAGGATTGAAAGTATCTGCTGTCATTGCACCCTTCCTGAACTTTGATAAAGGAAAAAAATTCACACAGAAAGTGCCTTACACCGCATACAATAACCCCGGATCTGTTTCCGGTTATATTGAAGGCGCCACAGAAACAAAGCTGGAAGAAAGCCGTAACGACAACTACCGCTATACCACCCAGTTCCTGGTGAATTATACCAAACAATTGAAAGCACATAGCATTAACCTGATGGGAGGCTATGAATATTATAAAGCGTCCGATGAGCTGCTGGGCGCGTCCAGAGGGCAGTACCAGCTGACTAACTATCCTTACCTGGATCTCGGTCCGCTGGAGTTCCGCGACAACACCGGGAAAGCGTATGAAAATGCTTATCGTTCCTGGTTTGGCAGAGCCATGTATAGCTATAAAGACAAATACCTGTTGCAGGGAAACATCCGCTATGATGCCTCTTCCCGCTTTGCTCCAGGCTACCGCTGGGGTGCTTTCCCTTCCTTCTCCGCCGGATGGGTGGCCTCGGAAGAAAGCTTCCTGAAAAAGACGGCGCCGTGGTTGTCTTTCCTGAAAGTAAGGGCCTCCGTAGGTTCCCTGGGAAATGAAAGAATTGGTAACTATCCCTACCAGGCATTGCTGAAGTTTGAGAATAACTCTCTTTTTTATAAAGGCAATACGGTGGTGTCCGGACAAGCAGCTGCACAGTGGCAATATGCTATCCGCGATATCTCCTGGGAAACTACCCGCTCCTGGGATATAGGAGCAGACGTAAACTTCCTGCAAAATCGTTTACGCTTTACCGGCGACTACTACCGGAAAACTACCAGCGATATTTTGCTGGAACTGGAAATACCGGATTATATCGGTTATGATAATCCCTTCCAGAACACCGGCATCATGTACACCAAAGGCTGGGAAATGCAGTTGGGATGGAGCGATCGCATCGGCGATTTCAATTACAACGTGTCAGTGAATCTCTCCGACTTCGTGACTAAAATGGGTAACCTGGGTGGCACACAGTTCATGAAAGATTCTATTATCAGGGAAGGCACGGAGTTTAATGAATGGTATGGCTATGTATCGGATGGTCTTTACCAGACCCAGGACGAAGTGGATAAATCACCGCGCCTCAATGCCAACGTAAAACCTGGTGATATCCGTTACCGTGATATCAGCGGTCCGGGTGGTGTACCTGATGGGAAAATTTCGCCGGAGTATGATCGCAAACCGCTGGGTGGCTCCCTGCCAAGATATATGTATGGCGCTTCTATCCAGATGGGGTATAAAAACTGGGACCTGGGCATAACCATGCAGGGCGTTGGTAAACAAAATTCCCGTCTTACTATAGATATGGTACAACCACTGCGGGAAAACTACGGCACTTTCCCGGCCATCCTGGATGGCAACTCCTGGAGTAAGTATAATACGCCGGAGCAAAATAAAGCGGCGAAATATCCTCGCTACACCAATACCTCGGCGGGAAACAACTATGCCATGTCCGATTATTGGATCGTGAGCGGCGCTTACTTCCGCCTGAAAAATATCAATGTGGGTTATACAATGCCCAACAGCTGGATGAAGAAAATACATATCGCCGGTATTCGTTTATACGGCAGCGTTAGCGACCTTTTATCGGTAAATCATTTCCCCAGAGGATGGGATCCTGAACAAGCAGGACTCGGTTATCCTATTACCACCAGTTATGTATTTGGCGCATCTGTTAAATTCTAAATTTCCACGAACATGAAGCAACTTATTTTTATACTCATAGCCGGCCTGTTGATGACCTCCTGTGGCTCACTGGACCTGCATCCGCTGTCAGATGGCTCCAGCGAAACCTGGAACTCCACACCGGAAGAAATTGAAATGTCACTCAACGGATTATACAAGGGCGATTTCTGGATGAAAGACAACGACGAGTGGACAGATGACTGGATGTATCGTGATGCAACGACGGATATCACCGGCGCTACCATCAACGGGGAGACCGGCTTTGTAAAGGATTGGTGGACCAAAACCTATAAAGCCATCGCCAGGGCTAATAATGTCTTGCAAAGTATTCCGCGTGCCGCTAAAGTTTTATCGCCCGACCAGATCAACAGTTATTCTGCCGAAGCCCGCTTTGTAAGGGCCTGTCAATACTCCCGTCTGTTGTCGCACTACGGGCATATCATCTATACCGACTCTACGCTCGATATAGAACAGGCATTGCAGATGAAGCAGGCCGACCCGCAAATGGTGTTGCAGAAAATTTATGAAGATTTTGACTTCGCGGCAGCGACCTTAAAAACGACCACTGGCGGCGGGGATCTTAAGCGTGCCACCAAAGGCGCTGCACTGGCTATGAAAGCTCGTATTGCCCTGTATATGGGCGACTGGGCTACTGCCAAAACCGCTGCTCAGGCCTGCATGGATTTGAATATCTATCAACTCCACGATAATTTTAATACCCTCTTTTTATCCAAGACAAAGAATTCGCCGGAAATGGTGTTTGGTTTACCCAGATCCGTGACGCTGAAAGTAACGTTGGGCGATTGCCAGAACTATGTAACCCGTAATGCCGGTGGCTGGGCCGCGAAAGATCCTTCCTGGGACCTGTTCTGCGCCTTTCTCTGCAAAGATGGATTACCGATAGACAAGTCGCCGCTGTATAATCCACGTCGCCCATTCGATAACCGCGATCCCCGTTGTACCGCCACCATCGTGGAGTTTCAGACACCGCATCTCGGCTATGTTTTTCAACCGCATCCGGATTCGCTGACCGTACTGAAAGTATCAGATAATAAATACGTAGAAAACAAAGATAACCGCGCCATAGCGCAGTTTGCCTCTTTCAACGGATTGTTGTGGAAAAAGGGTATCGACGGCGACTGGCTGCTGAACTCCTGGACGGTAGAACCGGATAACATCATTATCCGTTATGCAGATGTATTGCTGATGTATGCAGAAGCAAAAACAGCGCTGGGTGAAACAGATCAGTCGGTGCTGGATGCCATCAACAAAGTAAGAGCCCGGGCCTATGGTACGGCCTATACGAATACCGCGGTTTACCCGGCGGTGACCACCCTTGATAAGAATGCGCTCACAAAAATTATCCGTATAGAAAGGCGCATGGAATTTGCGCTGGAAGGTATCCGCTACATGGATATTATCCGTTGGCGCCTGGCAGAGAAAGTGCTGAACAAAGCCAACTATGGCCTGCTGGAGCCTGCCGATCTGCGGACAAAAATAGTGAAACCGGGACTCTGGTTTTTCCCGCAAACACCGGTGCTGGATGAAGATGGTGTGGCGGACTTTACACCGATGTACAGCGCCGGACTGATAAAACAAATTGCAGTGCGTAAATTCGACGCTACCCGTCAGTATCTTTGGCCTATCCCATCTACCGAAGTACTCACGAGTCACCTGATTCAGAATCCTAACTACTAAGCATATATGAAAATAAGCAAACATCTGGGAGCATGGAGTATCGTCGTAGGGTTGTTGAGTGCGGCCTGTAATAACAATGCAGCCAACGCACAATCCGGTAAACCCCGTGCTTACAGCGGCATTTACCCGCAGCTGGCTATGTACAATAAAGAGGGAGAATGTGGTACCGGGGCCGTAGTGCCCTGGGCCGGTAAACTATGGGTTATTACCTATGGCCCGCATATGCCTTTCGGATCATCGGATAAATTGTACGAAATAACACCGGACCTGCAACAGATCGTGCGGCCGGAAAGTATTGGTGGCACGCCCGCGAACAGAATGATTCATCCCGAAAGTAACCAGTTATTTATAGGGCCTTATGCGATCAGCGATAAAGGGGAGGTACGGGTAATTCCCTACACCGCCATGCCAGGCCGGCATACCGGCAACGCACGTCATTTAACAGACCCCGCGGGTAAAATATATTACGGTACCATGGAAGAAGGCTTCTATGAGGTAGATGTACATACGCTGAAGCCTACCTTATTGTATGAAGATGGAAATGTAAAAAACAAAAAAGGTGCAGACACCACTGCCAACGCTCCTTCCGCCTTATTACCCGGAGCGCATGGGAAAGGATTATATTCCGGCCAGGGCGTATTACTGTATTCCAATAACGGCGAACCCGGCCCCAAAGCACTCACTGATTTTGATATAGAAGCTGGCTCGTTATCTGAGTGGAATGGGAAAGACTGGAAAGTAGTGCGCCGGAATCAGTTCACAGAAATTACCGGTCCGGGTGGCATCTCCGGAAATAAAAATCCGGCTACCGATCCTATATGGACAACCGGCTGGGATCATAAATCACTGTTGCTGGGATTGAGAGATCGGGGGAGATGGCAGTTCTTTCGTTTGCCCAAAGCCAGTCATACCTATGATGGCGCTCACGGATGGAACACCGAATGGCCCCGTATCCGCGATGTAGGTACCGCTGCAAAACCGGATTACCTTATGACGATGCACGGCATGTTCTGGCATTTCCCGGCCACCTTCGCCAGCGGACATACGGCGGGTATCCGTCCCCGTAGTGCATACCTGAAAGTGATAGGCGACTATACCCGCTGGCAGGACCAACTGGTATTTGGTTGCGACGATGCGGCACAAAAAGAATTCCTCAACAAGCGTCGCGCCAAAGGAAATATAGAAGGCCCGGGACAATCCAACTCCAATTTGTGGTTTACCGGATTACAACAACCAGATCAATTAGGCCCTAACACTGCCGAAGGTGCGGTATGGCAGAAAGAAGCGGTGAAGCCCGGTGTAGCTTCAGAACCGTTTTTATTTGCAGGCTGGCCGCAACGCAGTGCACACCTGCAACATAATGGCACAGCACCCGTAGTATTTACTTTTGAAACAGATAACACCGGCAACGGTAGCTGGACGAAAGCACAAACGGTGACCGTAGCCCCCGGACAGGCAGCCGAAGTTATTTTTCCGGAGGATATGCCGGGAGAATGGATTCGCGTAACGGCCAACGCAGCAGTAGCAGCCACCGCACATTTTTTCTATACTGCCAATGATCCCCGTAACACCACCGCTGCCCCTATTTTTGATGGGCTCAGCAAAGTGAGCACCGCCAACAGCATTGGGGGTTTGTTGTACGGACTGGGCGACGACCGCCGCGCACTGGGTATTGCTGCACGCAGCTATCACAACGGCGACGCCGTAAACACCGGCTACTATGAACTGAATGCCGCCATGCAACTGCAGAAAAAAGACGATGCAAAGACGGAAACATTCATTCAAGAAAAATTTGCGATCCCGCAACAGGCCGTCGAAATAGACGCTTCTTCTGTGCTGATTACAGATGATAAAGGCCGGCGCTGGCGACTGCCATTAGGCGATGCCGCCTACACCGCGCTCACCGGCAAAGCCGCCCTGCGCATTTGCAGGGAGGTGTCTACAGAAAGAGATCTGTTTAACTGCCACGGCACCTTTTATGAACTGCCTGCTGAAAACGCAGACGGCTATGCGAAAATAAGACCGGTTTCTTCCCATCATTTCCGCATCAATGATTACGCCGCCTACAGAGGTATGCTGATCATGACAGGTATCGATCCGGCCGCAAAAGCCGGTGATCACATCATTGTATCGGACGATAAAAAGGCCGCCGTATGGGCTGGCGCCATTGATGACCTGTGGCAAATGGGCAGACCCACCGGACACGGTGGTCCCTGGGCACATACCGCCGTCACCGCAGCGCAACCTTCGGATCCTTATCTCATCGGGTTTTATGATCATCGTAGCCTGGAACTTTCGCATGAGGCGAAAACGAAGATCACGTTTACCATCGAAACAGACCCTGTGGGTAACGGCACCTGGATGCCTTATAAAACAGTGACCGTAGCACCGGGTGAAACGTTTAGATACCAGTTCCCTAAAGGATTTCAAGCCAGGTGGATTCGTTTTGGCAGTGATAAAGATTGTAAAGCAACGGCATTTTTAACTTATAAATAAGCATATGAAATATCTACGCGTGGTGTTGCTGATAATAGGAAGTACAGGCGGTGCATTGCAGGGTATGCCTCGCCATCCCTTTGCAGATACCGCCGGTATCCGCACCCTGGATACCAGCAACATCCACGACGTACTGCATAACCGCGATGTATTGCCAACGGGTAGCCAGCAGCGATCATTCAGCATCCGTGAAAATGATACCACCACGTACCAGCTGCAACTGGCGTTGGACAAAGCAGGCCGGCCCTTGTATTATTTCAGAAATATTTTTACACCGGTTTGCTATACAGGCGAATGCAAACCGGTGTTCATCAATTTTTACTGGGACCTGCTGGGAAATTATATCCGTTACGATTTGCCGGAAGGAGAACCGCTGACGAAGCTGGACCACAAAGTTTTTAAGCCAGCCGATTACGAAAAGCTACAGGAAATTCTGGCTAAACCAAACTCGCTGCTAGCAGATCTGAAAATAACAGACCTGATAGTACCGGGAACGGAAAACCTGGCCGACTCCGTAGATGCCAGAACCGGCGCGACGTTGAAGACGATTAAGAACGAAGTAATACCGGGTGCCGTGTATACCTGTTACACCCTCTGGCAAATAGCGCATGGTGCCGTGATTACCGAAATGGAACGCATCACGGAAACGTATAACAACACAACGCTGTTGCACCGGTTTTTATCTTCCGGAAATTATCAATACCAGTATTGGGCACTCGGTAAAGTGATGGATACCCATGGCGCCATCACTCCGGGATTTGAAACAGATATCCGGAATATCGTCTCCGGAAAAAATATTTTCATAGCCCGGTATATCCTGCAACAGGTACATCCCGATTTTCTGACGGGAAAAAAACAACAACGTTGGTTGTGGGAAATATATACTGCCAGCAGTTATCCGGCGCAGATCACTATTCTTCGTAAACTGAAAACCATTCCGCTGCAGGCAGAGCTGATCAAACAATTAGTCAACACTTTTAGCAATGCCAATACAGAACAATCGGGGCTGATCCTTCCGCTGCTGCAGCAGGCACCCGGGTTGCCACTGCCACAACTGGCGGAGCAGTTAACCAATGCCGATGCAGAAAAAGCAGCCAGTATCTATACGTTGCTACAACAACGAAAACCAGAAAATAACTACGTTAAAAAGCTGATGTATAATTATGAAAAACAAATTAACCAGTAATCGAAAACTATGGTGGTGCATCCTGGCACTCTGCAGCTGCACCTTGCGGTTGCATGCACAGGATCCTGTTTTGGTAGAAACGGAATCCTTCGCCAATAAAGGCGGCTGGGTCATCGATCAGCAGTCGTTTGCCGTGATGGGCTCTTCTTACCTGATGGCACACGGTATGGGACGGGTGGTGAAAAATGCGGAGACTACTGTAACTTTTCCTGCGAAAGGTAAATACCATGTATGGGTGCGCACGAAAGACTGGGCACCGTTTCCCAAAGGTCCCGGTAAATTTCGTGTATCCGTTAACGATACACCGCTCGCTCCCGTGTTTGGTGAAAGCGGTAATGATCAATGGAAATGGTATGATGGGGGAGTGGTGAACATCACCGATGAACAGGTAAAATTGTCCCTGCAGGACCTGACAGGTTTTAATGGCAGATGTGATGCGCTGTTATTCACTACGGCAGCTAAATACACACCGCCCAACGATTTGTCCACACTCAGCGCATTGCGCAGAAAACTGTTGCATACTACTGAAACACCCAAAGATGGTGGCAGCTACGACCTGGTAGTGGTAGGTGGCGGCATAGCCGGTACCTGCGCGGCCATCTCTGCTTCCCGCATGGGGCTGAAAGTGGCACTCATACAGGATCGTCCGGTATTGGGTGGCAATAACAGCTCTGAAATACGCGTGCACCTGATGGGCGATATCGACAAAAACTACTACCCTAAACTGGGCAGAATAGTAAGAGAAATGGACAACGGCGACCCCGGCAACGGCAACCCGGATGCGAAAGAATATGGCGACGCCCGGAAGATCCAGATTGTAAAAGCAGAGAAAAATCTGCACCTCTTTCTGAACACCTATGTGTACAAAGTAGAGAAAGACAATGACCGCATTATTGCCGTGACCGGCCGCGACATCGCTACCAACCAGGAAACAAGATTTACCGGTGCTTATTTTTCTGATTGTACCGGCGACGGTACCATCGGTTATCTTGCCGGTGCAGAATTCCGCATGGGCCGCGAAAGCAAAGCAGAAACAAAGGAATCACTTGCCGCTGAAAAGCCCGATAGCTTTACGCTCGGCACCTCTAACCTTTGGGCCTCTGTGGCGGTAGACAGCGCCACCACTTTTCCGGCAACTCCCTGGGCCATGCAGTTTTCTGACGAGTATCATATCGACGCCTACAAAGCAGACTGGGAATGGGAAACCGGTTTCGGTAACTTTAATACCATCACCGATGCAGAAAAAATACGTGACCATAATCTCCGTGCGATCTACGGTAACTGGTCTTATCTCAAAAATAGCAAACCCGAAAAATACGCTAAACAGGAACTGGCATGGGTAGCCTACATTGGCGGTAAAAGAGAATCCAGGCGCATCATCGGGGATCATGTGCTGGATCAAATGGATATTCAGGAAGGTAAAATGTATCCCGATGGCGCAGTCACCGCCACCTGGACCATCGACCTGCATTTTCCCGATCCTAAAAACAGCCAGTATTTCGAAGGACAGGAATTTTTTGCCGGTACCAAACATATCAGGGTGGCTCCGTACACGATTCCGTATCGTTGCCTGTACTCCCGTAATATTACCAACTTATTTATGGCCGGCAGAAACATCAGCACCACCCACGTAGCCTTTGGCAGTACCCGTGTAATGCGCACCTGTGGCATGATGGGAGAAGTAGTAGGCTTTGCCGCTGCAGTGGCACAAAAATATCACAGCAGCCCCAGAGATGTTTATAAAGATCATTTGCCAGAGCTCATGCAATTGTTGAAGGAATAATGATGTGCCTCTTTTTGATATTGTTTCACAGCCAGGTGGTGAGCCTGGAAGGCGCCGCACAGGGCACCACCTGGCATGTGATATATACCGATGTACAACAACGCAGTCTGCAAACAGCCATCGACAGTACCTTGCAGGATATCGATCAATGTCTCTCCATCTACCGCCAGGACTCCGAAATTTCCCTCTTCAACAAATCCACCACCTGGACGTATCAGTCGCCCAATTTTTACCCGGTACTTAAAAAGTCGGCCGAAATATACCGCGCTACCAACGGCGCTTTTGACCCTACTGTGATGCCGCTCACCGAAGCTTATCGCGCCGGAAAAAAAACAGGACTGCCCTGGTGGGAGAAAAAAGATTCCCTGCTGCAATACGTCGGTTTCCCTAAAATTACATTTGACGAAAACAGTGTACACAAATTAAAAGACCAGGTACGCCTCGATTTCGATGGTATTGCACAAGGCTACAGCGTGGATGTTTTAGCCGCATTACTGGAACGTAACGGCATTTATGACTACATGGTAGAGATAGGAGGAGAAGTGCGCTGTAAAGGCCGGAAAAACGGTGTTCCGTGGACCATCGCCATCGACAATCCCCTGCATCCGTTATCCAAATCGTCTACGGTGCAGTTATTTAACAAAGCGGCTACCACCGCCGGAAATTACCGGGACTACTATCAGCAAAATGGACATCTGTTCGGGCATATAATCAATCCCGCTACCGGATTAACCGCGCCGGCAGATTTGCTTAGCGTGACCGTGTTTGCAGCTGACGCCATTACTGCCGATGGATATGATACCGCGTTTATGGTGATGGGACTGGAAGCGACGAAACGTTTTTTGGCGGAACATAAGGAGCTGGATGCGTATTTGATTTATCGCGGGGAGGATGGGAAGCCAGGGGTGTTTGTGACGGAGGGGATACGGGCGGTGATGAAGGCGTCGCAATAAAAAATCCCTCCCCGGTAACCGGAGAGGGACACTACAATCAATACCCCGGATTCTGCACCACTTTCGCATTCCTGTCTATCACATCCTGCGGTACCGGATTCAAATACATCTTCTGCGTAAACACATGCGGATGATTCAGCGGCACTACTTCATACTTCCATACCCCTGAATTATTTGCGGGCACGGTATTACTGATCTTCATCGCATGTTTATCCACATTCATCACCGTGTTGGCTGTTTTCAACCGGATGATATCATAAAAGCGTTTGTTTTCAAAACACAATTCCACTCTGCGTTCATGATAAATCGCTGCCTGCATGGCCGCTTTCGATAAACCCGGTGCTAAGTCCGGCAGACCGGATCTTTTGCGGACCTGGTTAATGGCATTGTACACGGTGGCATCAGGACCAACTGCTTCGTTTTGTGCTTCTGCATAACCGAATAATACTTCTGCATAACGATAGTAGATGAAGTTGGCGCCGCTCACCGCGCCACCACCGGGCCTAACGAGTGGGTTGAGCCGTTTTTTGAAATAGTAACCGGTGTTGCCTACGTCGTCGGTGCCGAAATCGATCTGGTTTTTAGAAGGGTGTACAGCGTCGATGCGGGTGAAGATGGTATCGGGTTTATCCATCCAGGTCATTTTGTAGGGGGCGCCATCATACACAATCCAGTCGTAGAATCTTTTTTCGCGGTTCAGATACGGATGTTGCGGATCGTAGCCGGAAGTGGGATCGGTAATGGGTTTGCCGTTGCTCATGTTGAACTGGTCTACCAGTTCCTGAGTAGGGCAGTAGTTGCCCCAGGTGTAGTAGGCGCCATTGATCCATACGGGGCCGCCATATTGTTCAAAGGAGGAGCCCATGGTAACGGCGACTACCTGTCGGTCCCATACGACTTCTGAGTTGTATTCATTGGCTTCATACCAGAGGGCGGCGGCGTCGGGGAATAGTTCATATACTTTCCCGTTGCCGTATTGATCAATGAATTGTTTGAAGGTAGCGGCGGCGTTGGCCCAGCGTTGTGCGTCGTAGTTGTTGTAGCCGGCTACTTTGTTGGGATCGTTGCCGGCGGCAGGTTGGGCGGCATTGAAGGCCGGACTGGCGGCATATAATTCCACCCATCCTTTGAGGGCGAGAGTAGCGCCAAGGGTAGGGCGACCCGCGTCGGCATCGCCGTGATTGTATTTAGGCGCGAGGTGACCACCTTTGGCGATGGAGTCCAGCTGGGTGGTGATGAAGTTCACCGTTTCTTCAAATGTATTTCGCGCACTGTATATCAGCGTGCTGTCCATGGTTCGTCTGTCTGCCGGCGTGGTAATGATGGGCAGTCCACCGATATGCATCCATAATTCGCTGTAGAAAAATGCGCGGATAAACCGGGCTTCATCTACTCTTTTATTTAACCATTCTTCGGAGAAATTACCGGCATTTTTGCGCACTTCTGTAATGAAGGTATTGCACTTGCGGATGTTGGTGTAGGTGCTGGTCCAGTTGGTCAGATCTCCGGAGCCGGTGATGCCGCCCCATACGGTGTAGTCGTTGGAAGCGGGAGATACGATACCCTGTTTCCAGTTATACGAAGTGTAATAAAAACCGGCATCATTATCATCGGTGAAATTGTCCAGGTTTTCCGGTTGGTTCCAGTAGTTGGGCAGCGCGCTGTAGATGTCGTTGAGAAACAGGTCTGCATTGCCTTCTGAGCTCCATTGTACTTCGTCGGTGAGTTTGGCTTTGTCGGTGTTTTCGAGGAAGTTTTTATTGCAGGCTGTTAAGCAGATGCAAATTAATAGCAGAGAATTACAAACACCGATCATTCGCAGTTTTCTACCCACCACTCCGTAATTCGTAATTCGTAATTCTTTTGAATGTTTATTTTGTTCATAATGGTTTTTTTAAAGAAAGGAATCTAAAATGTCAGGTTCAGGCCAAACACGAATACCTTCTGATTAGGATAGGCGGTTTCCAGATCGGTGTAGCCTACTTCCGGGTCCATGAATTTCATTTTGCTGAAGGTGAACAGGTTTTGTGCGGATACATAGCAACGCACGCTCTGCATCTTTGCTTTTTTGGAGATGCTGGCAGGGAGTGTGTAACCCAGTACGGCGGTCTTTAGCCGGAGGTAGCCTGTTTTCATCATCCAGAAATCGGAGTTCTGGGTGTTGTTGGCGTAGGGCGACTGGTTCGCACGTGGGTAGCGGGCATCGGGCGTGGTGGGTGTCCAGTGGTTGTTATAGTATTCATAGGCAGAATTACTATTGTTGTTGTTGAAAGGCACCGTTTGAAAACCACGGATATTCAGACTGGCCAGTGCGGAACCCTGGAAAAAAAGACTGACATCAAATCCTTTCCAGGAAGCGCTGGGCGTGAAACCATAGGTGATAAACGGATATACCGGATTACCAATTTCCATTTCATCCTGCGAATCTATTTTACCATCGGGTTTGCCATCAGGCCCGCTAACATCGGCATACCGGATATCGCCGGGATGCAGGTCACCAAACTGGGTCACATTGTAGCCATCGGCCGTATTGATAATGCCATCCTTGTTTTTGTCATCTTCCAAAGAAAATAATCCCAAAGCATGATAACCAAACTGGGTACCTGTGGGCCGCCCTGTTCTGCTGCGGTTGGGATTATTACGGGTAGCTGCTGTCTCAAATACCTGGATCATTTTATTTTTGGCATAGCTGAAGTTGCCATTCATGCTCAGTTGTAAGCCATTGGAAAAACGGTGGTTGGTACCGGCCGATATTTCTATGCCACGGTTTTCCATGATGCCCTGGTTTTCGTCAGACAGATTTAAACCATATTCTACCGGCACCGTTACAGCAGGAGGCAGCAGCATGCCTGTTCTTCTTTCATGGAAGTAGTCGAGTTCCAGGGTGAGCAAACCTTTCCAGAAAGTAGCATCTATACCTACATCTGTTTTGGTAGATATTTCCCAGGTGATGTTAGGATTTGCTTCGGTCGTGATATTAGATCCCTGCACCATAGAGCCGTTACCAAAGGCATACGCGTTGCCGTATAAATTGTAGCCGTTTAAATACTGGAAGGCGGCGCCGGCGAGGTTACCCGACTTACCCCAGGAGCCCCGTAACTTCAGGTAGTTGAGGGCAGTGGTATGGTCCCGCAAAAAATGTTCTTCGGAGATAATCCATCCTGCAGAGAAGGCAGGGAAATACCCCCATCTTTTATCCGGTGCAAAATAGTAGTGACCATCATACCGGCCGGAGGCTTCAAACAAATATTTGTGATCATAGCTGTAGCCTATGCGATACACGAAACCTACCTGGCTGCCGGTGGACGTGGAGCCGTTGTTATCGAAATCGTTTTTGTTGGAACTACCCATGCCCAGCTCGTCGATGTTGACGGCAAAATTATTACGACGTGCAGAGAACCCGGTAGAGTCATTCTTGCGGGCTTCTGCTACCAGCAAACCGGTGAAGTCGTGTTTACCAAAGGTGTTATGATAGTTCAGATATCCCTGGTAGGTAAAGTACTGATTTTTGGCGTACTCCTGGTTCAGCCAGGTATAAGGCGCAGCGCCTCCTTCAGAGGTAGATACCTGTTTCGTATAGGTGTAAGGGGTAGTGCTGGTATTTTGTGAATAGAAGTAAAAAGGTGTATGCCATCCTTTCAGCGTATAGTCGTTAGGGTCATAGCTGAAAGTACCTTTTATACTCAGTCCTTTGATAAAAGGCAGCTGTTGTTCTACTGCCAGTGTAGTGAGCAAAGAAGTAGCATTGCGGTGGGAGTAGCCGGCATTCAGGATGCCTACCGGTGAATTTCCGGCAAACTCGCCCCATAGGCCATTGCTGTAGTACAGATTGGTAATGGGAATGAGTTTGTACGCACTGCGAAACAGCTGACCTGGTGTAGTGGCGGCATCTACGCTATTGGTTTTTTCCACAGCGCCTATTACAGATAAGGTAACGTTGGTTGTGGGCGTGGCGCTGATGTCCATGTTCAGGTTATAGTCGTAGCGTTTATAGTTGACCGGTGCAAACATCCCATCCTGTTGCTGATAGCCCAGGCCGGCATAGTACCGGATTACCTTGCTGCCGCCGCTGAGCTGCAGGTTATAATTCTGCACGGGCGCGTGCATACGTACCAGGTCTTTTGTATTGCTGATCGGGTATTTGTCAGGATCTTTTGCGTGGAGGTCTGCATAGGTGTTGATCAGGTCATCGGCAAAAGGTTGTTGGGTGCCGTCCGGATTTTCGTTTTTGTAAGCTTCATTGCGCAGGCGCATATAGTCCTGTGCATTCAGCATTTTAGGATAATACGTGGGTGTTTGTGCGCCGTAGTAAGCATTGAGCGAAAGGGTAGGTGCACCTGTTATTCCTTTTTTTGTGGTGATGAGAATAACGCCGTTGGCGCCACCAAGACCATAAGGTGCCACGGCAGCTGCATCTTTCAGCACGGTGACTGACGCAATGTTGCTGGGCGCAATCTGGTTGATATTGTTACGGATGATCCCATCTACTACTATCAGCGGGGCGTTGCTGCCGGTGGTGGCAATCCCGCGGATATGGATATCGGGATTGTCTTGTCCGGGCTGCCCGCCATTGGGGCGCATGCTGACGCCGCTGATATTACCCGCCAAAGAATTGGAGATGTTGGGTACGGGTGATTTGGCCAGCTCCTTGCCTTGTATGGCGGCAACGGAGGCGGTGGACGATGTTTTTTTCTGTGTACCATAACCTACCACCACTACCTCATTGAGGCCGCTGGCGCTTTCTTTCAGGATGATGTTCAGTGGTGTTGTGCCCGTGGTGGCTACTTCCTGTTGTTCGTAGCCTACATAGCTGAATACGAGCGTAGCGCCTGCGGCGGCAGGCAGCTCAAAATGACCGTTTTCGTTGGTGACAGTACCAGTGCTGCTGCCTTTTATTTTTACGGATACCCCAATCAGCGGATCACCTTTTTCATTTTTAACGGTGCCGCTTAAAGTTGCTGCGTATATTTTTTTCGCAGCGAGGGTGTGGGTGGATACCAATAACAGGAGGGCAGCCAACAGGCAGTGCAGCAGGCTTTTGTGACAAGCCAGGATTGCTTTCATAACATGGAATTAAGAGGTGAAGAAAATGAGAGAATGAATGTGATGTCGTGTTTAGGTCATGATAATGGTTTTATCGGATGAGTGAAATGGCGCATCTTTTCCGTAGGGCGGAAATAAAAAGATGCAGAGAGGCACTTCAGCGCTGCGGGTCGTGGAATATCGTCGTGCCTGAGGGTGAAAATACTTAAATTATGGAGATATGCAAGGGTGTTTTTAATAAGTGTCTGAAAGACAAAGTTGTTGCTGATTAAGAATTACGAATTACGAATTACGAATTACGAATTACGGAGTTGTGGGGAGAGGTAAGCGGATGATCTCCCCACAACTCCGTAATTCGTCATTCGTCATTCGTAATTCCAAAATAATGTTAATATCTCCCACAACTCAGGTAATATCCCATTTAAATATCTCCCTATAAACTAGTTTCTTTGACCTCACTGCCGGTTTGGGAAAATAAACCGGCAGTTACGAAGAATTTTATATAAATTAATTGTATTGAAAACACTCATCTGTACCACTCCCGGAAATTTCGAATATGGCCTGGGCGCTATGCCTGAGCTGGTACCCGGTCATGCCATTATTAAAATACAAAAGATAGGCATCTGCGGCACCGACCTGCACGCCTTTGAAGGCACACAGCCTTACTTTAACTACCCGAGGATTCTGGGGCATGAACTGGCTGGCGCTATTGTGTCGGTAGATGATGTGCCGGGATTTAATATCGGCGATATCGTTACGGTGATTCCTTACGAGAATTGTGGTACCTGTATTGCCTGTCGTGCCGGAAAACCTAACTGCTGCGAAAAAATTGCGGTGCTTGGCGTACATAAAGACGGCGGCATGGTGGAATACCTGTTGGTTCCCGGTCGCTTATTGGTGCATGGGGAAGGACTAACACCCGAGCAATTGGCCCTGGTAGAGCCATTGGCCGTGAGTGCACATGGTATCCGCAGGGCAAATGTGCAAAACGGTGAATTTGTGTTGGTGATGGGAGCGGGGCCTATAGGGCTGGCTGCCATGGAATTTGCCCGCATTGCCGGCGCACAGGTGATTGCCATTGATATGCAGGAGAAGCGATTACAGTTTGCCAAAACAGCCTTAGGGGTACCTCATGTGCTGCACGCCGGCGCCGACATTGTTGCGCAGGTAAAAGAAATCACCGGAGGCGATATGCCCACCGTGGTGGTAGATGCCACTGGTAATCAGAAAGCCATTAACAACGGCATTCATTACCTGGCGCATGGGGGCCGGTATGTGCTGATAGGACTGCAAAAGGATCTGCTGATGTTTTCTCATCCTGAATTCCACAAAAGAGAAACTACCCTGATGAGCAGCCGTAACGCCACCAGGGCCGATTTTGAACAAGTAATTCGTTGTATAAAAGAAGGGCAGGTGCGCCCTGAAACCTATATCACACACCGGATTAAATTCGGTGATGTGAAAACGGTGTTCGGCTCTCTGCTGGACCCCGAGCGTGAAGTGATCAAGGCGATAGTGGATATGTAACCCTCATCACCACAAAAAACAGTGTATAATGAAGTACCGGTTGTTGCTATTGTTGCTATTGGTAAGTGCCGCTACCCAGGCGCAAAAAGTGAAGGTAGATCACCTGTTATGTAATGCGAATGGTGATCGCCCGCGCGGAACAGACGATGCAACACCCGTATTCAACTGGCAGCTAACCCTCCACCAGCCGCATGTTCACCAAACGGCTTACCGTATCCTGGTGGCCGATAATCCGGCACTGCTGGAGCGCAACAAGGGCAATATCTGGGATTCGAAGAAAGTGACGTCGGATGAATCGATACAGGTGCCCTATGCCGGTAAGGCGTTGCAGGCAGCTACTATGTACTACTGGAAGGTAATGGTATGGAACAATGGGATTCCCTCTGACTGGAGCCAGCCGGCGCAGTGGCAAACCGGTTTGTTTACTCCCGGCGACTGGCAACCCGCGCAATGGATCGGGTATGATACCCTGCCGGCGGGCGAACGGATTGTGCCGGCCATTACAGACGACGGCGCCGAAAAGTACCGGCATCGCCATGATATACTGCCTTTGCTGAGAAAGGAATTTACCCTTAACAAGCCGCTGTCCAGGGCCACTGTCTTTATTTCCGGCCTCGGACAATTTGATCTTCATCTCAATGGAAAAAAAATAAATGGTTTTCTCGATCCCGGCTGGACAAAATATGATGAACAGGCACTTTATGTAACATTTGATGTGACCAAGCAACTGCAAAACGGGTCTAATGTATTGGGAGTGATGCTGGGCAATGGGTTCTTTTATATACCCGGCGAACGATATCGTAAGCTCACCGGTGCTTTCGGCTATCCGCAGCTGATATGCCGCCTGTATCTGCAGTATCAGGATGGTAGTACTGATAATATTGTCAGCGATACCAGCTGGAAAGCGGCCCCCGGACCGGTGACCTTTTCCAGTATTTATGGGGGAGAAGATTATAATGCGTTGCTGGAACAAACAGGGTGGGATCAGCCGGGCTTTCCTGCTGCAAAATGGCGCAATGCCGTGGTGGTGCATAGTAGCCCTCAGCTGCAGGCGCAAACCAATGGCATGAGCACCTATGCGCCTATTGCACCGGTGAAAGTAACGCAGCCTGCACCAGGCGTGTGGTTGTATGATATGGGACAAAATACTGCCGGCATTCCTTATCTCTCGGTATCCGGAAAGGCAAATGCGGTAGTTAGATTAGTACCGGCAGAACTGCTTACCCCGGCCGGGCTGGCAGACCAGGCGCCCGTGGGTAGTCCGGTGTATTTTAACTATACCCTCAAAGGCGATAGCATGGAAAGCTGGCAGCCACAGTTTATGTACTATGGTTTCCGGTATGTGGAGGTACATGGCGCAGTGCCGGAGGGACAGGCCAATCCAGGGCATCTGCCGGTGATCCAAGCACTGGCGACTATCCCTACGCGCAACGGAGCCGGGATCGTGGGTGATTTTCATTGCTCCAATGAGTTGTTTAATAAAACGTTTCGCTTGATCGACTGGGCTATCCGTAGTAATATGAGCAGTGTGTTGACGGACTGTCCGCATCGCGAAAAACTGGGCTGGCTGGAAGAAGCACATTTAGTGGGTAGTTCTATCCGGTACAACTACGATATTGCCCTGTTGTGCCGGAAGGTG
Source organism: Chitinophaga sp. (assembly GCF_036566945.1). Taxonomy (GTDB): domain Bacteria; phylum Bacteroidota; class Bacteroidia; order Chitinophagales; family Chitinophagaceae; genus Chitinophaga. Next base: position 18,651 of record NZ_DATCVJ010000218.1, read on the forward strand.
GTGCAGGATATGATCCATGCACAAACACCGGAGGGCCTTATTCCGGACATCGCTCCCGAGTATGTACAATTTGATGCAGGTTTCCGCGATTCGCCGGAATGGGGCAGTAATGGCGTGATACTGCCATGGTACCTGTATCAGTGGTACGGTGATAAATGGGTGTTGGAAGAGAGTTATGAGATGATGACCCGCTACGTGGGGTATCTCGAAAAAAAATCTGATCATCATATTCTC
>NZ_DATCVJ010000219.1:0-16498 GCF_036566945.1 Chitinophaga sp.
TGGATTTTATTGATGATGAAGAAGTGAGTACCAACCAGGTTCATATATCAGGTGTTGTACTCAGCGCCGGATTAAGATTACCAGTGAAAAACAATTCTTTTGGCGTGCGGGTGGCGTATATGTTCAACAACAACCAATACAATCCGGACATCCCGGGCATGACCACGATCGGTATTGATTATAACATAGGAGTGAAGATTGGCAGATCCAAATAATCAAGCGAATACCGCCTGGATAAGTATACTGAAAATAACATGCGTTACGGGTAACTTAAACTCACTTTTGTCCGTCATATATCCATGAAATACTTATCCCTACCCCTTTTTGTATTGTTAAATTCCTTGTGTGTTACCACATCCGCCCAGACAAAGAATTCTTTTCAGCTGGCCATAGGCGTTGGCGGTATTGGTGCCGAACACCACATTGCCATGTTGTTTAATTTTGAACCAAGAATCAACCTGTTTGAATTCTCCGATAAATCAAGTTTATCCGTGGGTTCCAGTATTGGTGTAGGCCCTACGGGTACCAATGACTACCGCACAAAAAATATACAACCCAAACTAATTAACCTGCCCGAATTTGGCTATATGGTTAATCTGCCCGTCACCATCAATTATACTTTTGGTAATGGCGCTACGCCACGTGCGTATAAATATATGGGCTATTCTATAGGCGCCGGGTATGCCTGGCATGCTGCCAGCAGAAGGATTGATGCAGGTCCTGGCGTTGATACGACAACTATTCACGCCAATGGGCTGATTTGCGACACTAAAATTAACTTCCCGATAGGTAACTCCTCCTGGAGCCTGCATGCTTCCTACATGTTTAATTTCGCCAACATGAACCCGGACATAAATGGCATTAACAGCATTGCGCTACAGTATAACATTGGTTATCGCATTCGCAAGCGGGAAAAGATCGAACACTATAAACATGATCGCAAATACTACCAGGAAATCGATCGCCAAAACCGGGACCGAAAACTGCAGCAGTATTATGAAAAGAAAAAAAAGAAGAAAAGTGGTGAATAAGATCTCCCGAAAAAATTATTTCGTTACTGGAGTCATCACGTCAAAGCCTATATGAAAATCAAGGTATCCTGCCGCAGATTCTCCCGGATCAAATACTACCACCATAGAACAAACAGGCTTTTTACTGCGGGAATTAGACGTTTCAAAAGCAATACCCGTTTTAGTATCCTCATACACCGCAATGCGTCTTGCCTTGTTGGCCGATTCATAAGTTTGTACTAACTGAACACCCGGATAAGCTTTTTTAATAGCAGCTATGGTGCTGCCTGCACCAACTCCCTTTGCGGTTCTGAATCGGGGGGAATTTACACGGATTTGTTTTACATATTGGGTATCCTGTGTACGCATAGCGGTAAATACTGCCAGCATATGTGAAGAATCAATGCTCTTATCTTTTTTACGACTGTACCAGATACGCCATGCTTTCATCATAGCAGCATCTCCCCCATCCGGCTTACCCAATACAGCCAGGCTTTGTGCAGGAGCTTCCAGCTTTATCTGACCAATAGACTTTCCCGGAACTATTGACCATGCCGAATTTTGAGCGTAAGCAACCCTTGATAACAGCAACGCAAACAACCCTATTATCATGTATCGCATATCATAACAATTTGAATGAGGGTGACAAAAATGCTGCCACTATCACAAGATAATTTTATTATATATAAAAGTTAAAAGGATGCGAAAAAAAACGCGTAAGGATTTCCTTAACATTTACGCCTATAATTTTACGCTTGTAAGGCCTTACGAAAATACCTATTCATAAACTGTAACTCTTAATTATCCAACAACTCTAACAAATGAAAAAAGCACTATTGCTGCTGCTGCCCTTTACGGCAGCAGCCCTGGCTACCCATGCGCAAGAAGTTAGCTACGGTATAAAAGGTGGTCTCAATCTATCTAATGACATTCTCTTCTTTGACCGCTATCATCCGGCATTTTATGGTGGTGGTTTTGCGGAACTGAAGTTTAATAAACACCTGGCTTTTCAGGCTGATTTATTGTTTGCAAAATCAGGCAGCTATTCTAAATATGATTACGATAATGTTCGTTATTTCGACAAAAAAACACAAGGCTATCTCAACATTCCGGTAATGGTGAAATACTATATCACGCCTAAACTATTCGTGGAAGCGGGTCCGGAAGCAGGCATACTATTTTATGCAAACGAGGAGACTGAAAAATACAAAACAAGCACCAGGGAAAGATTCAGAAAAACAAGTCTGAATGCCGGCGCCGGCATCGGTTACAAATTACCATTCGGCCTGGGCATCAACGCCAGATATATGTTTGGCGTAAGTAACAAATCAGAAGGTGGAAGTCTGTATACCAGCAATTTACAGGTTGGTATGAACTACACCTTCAAAAGAAAAAAATAATCCGGCCGCATCCATTGATTGTAAAGCCCTTCTGCTTAAACGCCAGAGGGGCTCTTTTTTTAACTGACGGAATACTTTAATTTTGATACTATGTTACTCAAATTCCCAAAAGATCAGGACGGACAGCAGATCCTTAAAGTTGGCAACACACATTATGCGATGCTGAAACAACGCAGCATGGCCAGTAAACGCACCATTTTCCTGAATGAAAATGTGATGATCTTTGTATTGTCGGGGTATAAGTTACTACACTTCGACCGTCATACCGTGAAGGTAGAAGCAGGCTCCCTGCTACTGATGAAACGTGGGTTTTATGTGATGTCTGATTTTGTGGAAGATGGACTTAATTTTGAAAGCCTGTTAATTTATTTTTCAGACGAACAACTGCGCAGATTTCTGCATAAATTCAATTACACTACGCCGGTAAAATCCAACATAAGCGATCACCTCACACTACCTTTAAACCCACTGCTGGACGCCTTCCGGGAACAATACCTTTCTTACTTTACACAAACCCCGTCCACGCTGGCCGCTTTGTTATCCGTAAAACTATATGAGGTATTCCTGTTGCTGCTGGCCACTCCGCAACAATCGTCCATCCTCGCATTTATGCAGCAGATTGTGTATGCACAGCCATCAGACATTGCATTTGTGGTAAAGCAACATTTATTTCAGCCGTTAACATTGCCCGAACTGGCTAAACTATCGGGGCGTAGTCTGGCTTCTTTCAAACGTGATTTCCAACAACAATACCAGGCTGCCCCCAAACGCTGGATCAATGAACAAAGATTAGCCTACGCACAAACACTGTTGCAAACCACACCCAAGCAGGTGGCTGAAATAGCGCTGGAATGCGGCTTTGAAAGCACCTCGCATTTTATCCGCATCTTCAAACAAACCTACGGTACCACTCCTAATAGCGAAAGAGCTAAAAAGGCTATTATCTGAGCTATTCGCGTTATCAGCCACTACTATTCCTGCTGTAATTTTGTAGCTATAAAAAACAATAGCATGCAAACAGTACAAGAAAAAAACAAAGCAGTAGTAAGGCGTTTCAACGAAGCATTTATTATTAACGGCGACCTGCAGGCATTTAAAGAAATAGTGGCCCCTGATTTCATTAACCACACCGGACCTGTTGGTAATAACGACGCTGCCGCCACCGGCGATTTTATTATCAAATTACTGCGTCCTGCTTTCCCGGATATTCAACTGGAAATTTTTGATATGATAGCGGAAGATGACAAAGTAGTTACCCATAAAGCTTTTACGGGCACCTTCAGCGCGCCTTTCATGGGACAACAACCTACCGGCAAAAAAGCGACCCTCCGCATTATAGATATTGTACAATTGAAAGATGAACAATACATTGCCCACTGGTCTATACGCGAAATAACAACAACCGCCTGATTTGCCAAATTATGCTTATTTTAAGCGTATGAACCGCAAACATTTTCTGTCTGCCCTTGTTACTGCCGGCGCCGGGTTACCGGCCCTGCAAACACTTGCAGGCATTGGATTACCGGCCGTTTCAGATAAGAAGGAACCACTGGTCCCTCCTTATCTGAAACCCGGTGATATCATTGGCATTACCTGTCCTGCCGGATATATCAAAAGAGAAGAAATACAACCCGCTATCCGTATTATGGAAAGCTGGGGATTTAATATTCGTATAGGCAAAACCGTAGGGGACCGCGACTTTAGTTTTGGCGGTACCGATGCAGAAAGACTGGCAGACCTGCAGGCCATGCTCAATGATGAAGATATTAAAGCCATCATGTGTGGCCGCGGCGGTTATGGCACCGCACGCATCGTTGACCAGCTCGAGTTTTCCCGGTTTCAACGCAAACCTAAATGGGTGATTGGCTTCAGCGACGCCACCGTACTGCATTGCCATATCAGCCGCCATTTTGGTATTGCATCCCTGCATTCCAAAATGTGCAATAGCTTCCCGGACGATTTCGGGAAAGCAGAACCCATTATACAAGACACCATCATGTCTATTTACCAGGCACTCACCGGTAAAAAAATGCAATATAGCACCGCACCGGATCCCCTTAACCGCAAAGGGAAAGCCCGGGGCATACTCACCGGCGGCAACCTGTCCATCATTCAAAGTATGTCGGCCACCAACTCTGAAATAGATACCAATGGTAAAATATTATTCCTGGAAGAAGTAGGCGAATATCCGTATAGCCTTGACCGTATGTTGGGTACATTACAACGCTCCCATAAACTGGATAATCTCGCCGGCCTGATCATCGGCGGATTTAACCGGATCAAACCGGACGATCCCGGCGAAGAATTTGGCAGAACGATTTATGACATGGTACTCGAAAAAGTGCAGCGTTTCAATTTCCCGGTTTGTTTCAATTTCCCGGTAGGGCATCAGAAAAACAATTACGCCCTCAAATGCGGTATGATGCATACCCTGAGCGTAAATGATGATACGGTTACCCTGAAGGAATAATTATTTCACCAGAAAAGTGATGATAAATAATACCGCCAGCACGTACATCACAGGGCTGATGCTTTTATACTGTCCGGTTAATACCTTCAGTAACACATAAGATAACATACCAAATACAATGCCCTCTGCAATACTGTAACTATAAGGCATCATCACAATGGCCAGAAAAGCTGGAATGGCTTCTGTTACATCATTAAAATCAATTTTTGTAACGGCGCCCATCATCAACATGCCTACAATAATCAAAGCAGGTGCTGTAGCCGCCTGTGGGATCATGGCAAAAACAGGCGCAAAAAACAGCGACAACAAAAACATGATAGCAACGGTAAAAGAAGTCAAACCGGTTTTACCACCGGCCGCAATACCGCTGGCGCTTTCTACATAAGCAGTTACCACACTGGTGCCTAATAATCCGGCGGCCGTAGTACCCACTGCATCGGCCATCAATGCCTGCTTGGCGCGGGGTAACCGACCATTTTCATCCAGCAATCCTGCTTTGTTACATAACCCGATCAGTGTACCTACGGTATCAAAAAGATTCACCATCAGCAGCGTAAACAGGATCATCACCATATCCAGCGTAAATATTTTATCAAATTGCAGCTTAAAAGCCACCGGCGCCAGCGAGGGCGGTAAACTTACCAGATGCCCATTGGCAGGAAGATGGGTGATACCCAGAGGAATACCAATCACCGTGGCCGCCAGAATACCAATCAGCAAGGCAGCATTTATATTTCTATACATCAGCACTGCGCTCACAATCAATCCTATCAACGCAATCAACGGACCTATGCTGGTGATATCACCCATCTTCAGAATCACACCGTCCAGCTTACCTTCTCCTACATGATGCATACCCGTTTCTATAATGCCTGCGTTGGCCATCCCGATCAGGGCAATCAGCAAGCCTATCCCCACGGAAATAGCATGTTTCAGGTTTTCGGGAATGCTGTTGATGATCGCCTCCCGGATCCTGAACATCGAAAGAAAAATAAAAATGATCCCCTCCAGGAAAACGGCCGTCAGCGCAAACTGCCAGGTATATCCCATAGACGACACGATGGTATAAGCGAAAAAAGCATTCAGCCCCATGCCCGGCGCCACGCCTATAGGCAGTTTGGCATACAGCGCCATCACAAGGGTACCAATAGCAGCGGCCAGTGCAGTGGCCGTAATCAGTGCATTAAAATCCATCCCCGTGCGGGAAAGGATGCTGGGATTCACGGCCAGTATATATGCCATCGTGGAAAAGGTAGTTAACCCTGCCAGTACTTCTTTCTTAACCGTCGTGTTATGTTCGGAGAGCTTGAAAAATTTTGCGAGCATGCTGCAAAAATAAGCGTTTCGCGATTTATCATTTTATACTAATTTCATTCCTATGCAACAACGTTCGGGTGGATGGAAGGTGATCAACAAATGGTTGGGCGACAAAGAACTGAAGCCCTTTAAATTTCAGGAAGATGCCTGGAAGGCTTATCTGCAGGGCAAATCCGGCATTGTAAATGCGCCCACCGGATTCGGAAAAACCTTTTCCCTGTTCCTCGGCACCATCATCGCCTGGATAGATGCCCATCCGAAAGACTATACCCACAAAACAAAAAACGGTTTACAGCTGCTATGGGTAACGCCCCTGCGCGCCCTGGCGAAAGACCTGGGCCGGGCCATGGAAACAGCCTTGCAGGAACTGAACGTGCCCTGGCAGGTAGGCATTCGTAGCGGCGATACTTCCGTTGCTCTCCGGGCTGCGCAAAAGAAACAAATGCCCGAAGTACTCATCATTACCCCCGAAAGCTTACACCTGCTGCTGGGTCAGAAAGAATACCCCAAAGTATTCTCCCACCTGCATACGGTGGTGGTAGATGAGTGGCATGAACTAATGGGCAGCAAACGCGGTGTGATGGTGGAACTGGCCCTTAGCCGGCTGAAAGGGCTGCGCGGGGATCAATTGAAAATATGGGGTATCTCGGCTACCATCGGTAACCTGGAGGAAGCCCTGGAAGTATTACTGGGAGGCTGGCACAACGATGGCATCATTATACGTGCTAAACTAAAAAAGAAAATTGCCCTCAAAAGCGTGATTCCCCAAGAAATAGAAAACTATCCGTGGGCAGGTCATCTCGGGCTCAAAATGTTGCCGCAGGCACTACCCATTATTCACGAAAGTCAAACCACGCTTATATTTACCAATACCCGTTCCCAATCGGAGCGGTGGTACCAGTCGTTATTAGTGGAAGATCCTATGTTGGCGGGCGCGCTGGCATTACACCACGGCTCTATAGACATGGAGTTGCGCATCTGGGTGGAAGAAGCCCTGCACAACGGTATCCTGAAGGCGGTGGTATGTACGGCCAGCCTCGATCTGGGCGTGGATTTCCGGCCGGTAGACAGTGTTATACAGGTAGGCAGTCCCAAGGGAGTGGCCCGGTTCCTGCAAAGGGCCGGCCGTAGCGGACATCAGCCTGGCGCCGTGAGCAAAATATTTTTCCTGCCCACCCATGCGCTGGAACTGGTAGAAGCAGCGGCGCTGAAAGCTGCTATGGAGCAGGATCTTATTGAAAGTAAAATGCCGGTTATACTGGCGTACGATGTACTGCTGCAATACCTGATGACATTGGCGGTATCCGAAGGATTTTATGCTGCTGACATCTGGGAGGAAGTACGACATACTTTCTGTTATCAACATATTACGGAAGATGACTGGCAATGGCTGCTCGCCTTCCTCACTACCGGCGGCGATGCTTTGGCCAGTTATGATGAATTCAAAAAAATAGAACGCGAAGGCGATTTTTATATCTGCCGTAGCCGTATGATGGCCATGCGCCACCGGTTACACATTGGTACCATTGTGAGCGATGCCATGCTGAAAGTAAAGTTTATGACCGGCGGCTACGTCGGTGTGATTGAAGAAGGATTCATTTCCCGTCTGCAGGTAGGCGATTCCTTTACATTGGCAGGCCGCAACCTGGAATACGTGCTGATAAAAGATATGACGGTGCTGGTACGCAAGTCAAATTCAAAAAAATCTATTGTGCCCAGCTATCAGGGCGGGCGTATTCCGCTCTCGTCTAACCTGGGCCGCATGCTGCGGGAAAAATTCAATGAAGCACTGTCACGCAACACCAAAGATCCGGAGCTACTGGCTTTACAACCGTTGTTCAACCTGCAGGAAGAACTATCACATATTCCCAAAGCCAACGAATTACTGATTGAGCAAATACAGACCCAGGACGGATATCATCTCTTCGTATATCCCTTTGAAGGACGGCTGGTACATGAAGTGATGGCGGCCTTGCTGGCCTACCGGATCAGCCGTATACAGCCCATTACATTCTCCATTGCCATGAACGACTATGGTTTTGAGCTGCTTTCTGACCAGCCTATTCCGCTTACCCATGCCAATGCAAAACAGCTTTTCTCTACCGATAACCTGCTCACAGAATTACAAACCAGCGTTAATGCCACGGAAATGGCCCGGCGCAAGTTCCGCGACATCGCCGTCATCGCCGGCCTTATATTCCAGGGTTATCCCGGAAAACACAAAGCTAACCGGCACCTGCAATCATCTGCCTCTTTGCTGTTTAACGTGTTTGGCGATTATGATCCACAGAACCTTCTGCTGAAACAGGCTTTCAACGAAGCCTTCTTTTACCAGATGGAGGAAGCCCGTCTGCGAGAAACGCTGGAGCGTATCGCCGTCAGCAAAATCATCATCACCTTTCCCCAGCGGTTAACACCTTTCTGCTTCCCTATTAAGGTGGATAGCCTGCGTGATACCATGACCAGCGAAAAACTGGAAGACCGTATCAAAAAATTGATCACGAACGGTTAAGAATTCAATAATTTGCAGGGCATTTAAAAACAGTAGCTTCAGTGGTCGGGGAAATATTTCACTTTCAGCAACAGCATTGGCACTTATTGCCCCAGCGGGCAATTTTTTGGGAAGAAGAAAAAGCGCTGATCCTTTCAGATCTGCACCTGGGAAAGGCGGCTCATTTTCGCAAAGCCGGTATTGCAGTTCCCGCGGGCATTGTACAGGAAGATCTTTTTCGCTTGCAACAGCTGATTACCCACTATCTTCCTTCACGGATCATTATTGTGGGAGATATGTTCCATAGCAGTGAAAACAATGAAGTGCAATATTTCAGGATCTGGCGCCAGCAATTTTCCCATATCACCGTGGATCTGGTAAAAGGCAATCACGATATTATGCCGGAAACGGTATACGATCAATTGCAGATCCGGGTACACGAAACCCTTACCCTCCGTAATATTCATTTTATCCACGAGCCTTGTGAAGATAACAATGGCTATCAGTATACTTTTTCCGGTCATTTACACCCGGCATTTGTGATGCATGGCGCCGGGAAGCAGCGGTTGCGTTTACCCTGCTTTTATTTTGGCCCGCATTGCGGCATTTTACCCGCTTTTGGGCACTTTACCGGCTCGGCCAACCTTGACCCCGCAGCAGCGGATCCGGTGTTTGTAATCGCCGGAAAATCGATTATCCGGGCACAGTGATAATTGGGGAGATGAATGTTGGGGATTGGGAAATATTGTAGGGAGATGGTAATGCAGGATTCCGCAACGATGCCCGGGGATTTTTTCACGGAGATGATAGCACGGGATTATCCCGGTAAAAAGGGCAGCCGATATCTGTTGCAATGTTCCCTGTCCGGATTTTGCACAGCAGCCAGCCACGACTATTTTTTTATGAAGATTGCTTATCACGATATATACACGCATCCTTTACCGGAAGATCACCGCTTCCCGATGCTCAAATACGAACTGATACCGGCCCAGCTGTTACGCGAAGGCGTTATCACATCCGGACAGCTATTTATGCCGGCGCCAGCCGCGGCAGCCACTATTCTGCTTACGCATACCGCTTCCTACTGGCAAAAGCTAACAGAACAAACCCTTTCTCCCAGAGAACAGCGGAAAATCGGGTTTCCCCAATCCCCTTCTCTCACTATGAGAGAGATCGTGATTGCACAGGGCACTATAGACATTGCTTTACATGCCCTTGAACATGGCATTGGCTTTAATGTGGCCGGTGGCACGCACCACGCCTTTGCAGATCATGGGGAAGGCTTTTGTTTATTAAACGACTTTGCCGTAGCGGCCAACTACCTGTTACATCAGCAACTGATCAAAAAGGCGCTCATCATAGACCTGGACGTGCACCAGGGCAATGGTACCGCAGCACTCTTTGCCAATAACGCCGATGTATACACGTTTAGCATGCATGGAGCGCATAATTACCCTTTTCATAAAGAAGTATCTGACTGGGACATTCCACTGGCCGATGGAATGGATACAGCTACTTACCTGCGATTGCTGGAAAACGCGCTACCGGTGCTGATAGACCGCGCAAAACCTGATATTGTTTTTTACCTGTCAGGGGTAGATATTTTGTCTACCGACAAATTCGGGAAACTGAAAGTAACGCAGCAAGGCTGCCTGGAGCGGGATGAAATGGTTTTCCGGGAGCTAAAAAAGCGCCAGCTCCCCTGTGCCGTAGCCATGGGAGGCGGTTATTCCACACATATCCGGGATATTGTGAATGCGCATTGTAATACGTTTAAAGCGGGGATCAGTATCTACGGTTACTAAGTTTATCACCCACAGGTATTGCAACATCCTCTTTAAATAATCTTTCCATCCCGCATTACCAGCTGCCGGTCGCTCATGGGCGCCAGTTCTTCATTGTGCGTAACTATGATGAAGGTTTGCTGTAGTTTGTCGCGAAGTTCCAGGAAGAGGTTATGCAGTTCACGGGCGTTCCGGGAATCGAGGTTACCCGTTGGTTCATCTGCCATGACTACATCCGGATCATTGATGAGGGCCCGTGCTACGGCCACTCTTTGTTGTTCTCCTCCGGAAAGGGCGTTGGGTTTATGTTCGAGCCTGTCTTTTAATCCGAGTGTTTCCAGCAGGAAGACCGCTTTATCTTTGACCTGTGCTTTCCGTGTGCCGGCGATATAGCCGGGGATACAAACATTTTCGAGTGCAGTGAATTCCGGCAACAGGTGGTGAAACTGGAAAATAAAGCCAATATGACGGTTCCTGAAATCGGCCAGGGCATTCCCCTTTAAACCCGTCAGATTGACATTATTAAGCCATACTTCGCCAGCAGTGGGCGTGTCCAGTGTTCCCAGGATATGCAGCAAGGTACTCTTGCCGGCTCCGGAAGATCCAACGATGGTCACAATCTCTCCCTTACTGACAGTAATGTCTACCCCTTTTAATATGGGTAAATTGGAATAATTTTTGGTAACATTGCGGGCGGTTAGCATAACCCAAAGAAAAGTAATTAACCGATAAAATAGTAAAAGTTGTTTATTTCAAATTAAATAATACTTTTGCGAAAAATTAAAAAGTAAAAATTTTAATAAGATGTACTGGACATTAGAATTAGCTTCATACCTGGAGGACGCTCCATGGCCAGCTACTAAAGACGAACTTATCGACTACGCCATTCGTTCCGGTGCACCGATCGAAGTAATCGAAAACCTTCAGGAGCTGGAGGATGAGGGAGAAATTTATGAGGGGATTGAAGATATCTGGTCTGATTATCCGTCGCAGGACGACTTCTTCTTTAATGAAGATGAATATTAGCCAGCGTCGCTGACCGCACGCTCCCGTTCCTGCTACGAGAAAATATTTCAAAGCCGCTTCCACTATGGGAGTGGCTTTTTTTGGGTACAGACGCCGGAAAATATAAAGCAAAAAGCTATTGTAGCGAATACCCAGGCGATTTTTAATAGTCGCGCTGTTCATTCGCTACAATAGCTTTTTGTTGTATATTTTCCGTTTTTTGCCTATTTCTCCATCTGATCAATCACTGGCTTAGACACCCCTGTGAAGGAGAATCCACCATCATGGAACAGGTTCTGCATAGTAACCATTTTGGTAAGGTCAGAGAACATCGCCACTGCGTAGTTAGCACATTCGTCTGAAGTAGCATTACCCAGCGGACTCATTGCATCTGCATAGGTCATAAAGCCGTCGAAGCCTTTTACGCCACCACCTGCAGTTGTTTTAACAGGAGACTGGGAAATGGTATTAACACGTACTTTTTTAGCGGTACCATAGTGGTAACCAAAGCTGCGCGCAATTGATTCCAGCAGGGCTTTAGCATCCGCCATTTCGCCGTAGTCAGGGAATACCCGCTGTGACGCGATATAAGACAATGCAATTACCGATGCCCATTCGTTCAAAGCATCCAGTTTGTAAGCTGTTTGCAGTACGCGGTGCAATGACATCGCAGAGATATCAAATGTTTTGTGATTAAAATCGTAATCCAGATCAGTATAGCTTCTGCCTTTACGAATATTCATACCCATTGCTACGGAGTGGAGAACGAAGTCGATCTTACCACCAAAGTGCTCCATAGATTTGTTGAACAGGTTGGCCAGATCATCCATATTGGTTACATCCGCCGGAATTACAGGTGCTTTACAGGTTTCCGCCAGTTTGTTGATCTCACCCATACGCAGGGCAATAGGGGCGTTGGTAAGCACAATTTCAGCGCCTTCTTCCACACAACGCAGTGCAGTTCTCCATGCAATAGACTTTTCGTCCAGTGCGCCGAAGATGATACCTTTCTTCCCTTTTAATAAGTTATGAGCCATTTGGTCAAAATTAATTTCGGCAAAAATAGTCGTTATAGTTGAAAAAAAAAGCTGTTAGCTCTCAGCGAGGAGCTTTTGGCCTGTTTATCACAGACGAATGGCTTATCACTGAAGGCTAACAGCTGAATATCTGCGGGCTACTCCTTAATATTGGCTACTGCTTTATGATATTGATAAAAGAGTAGGAATATTAAAGGCGTATCATCCGATTTCCCATATTGTCTTATTCCATCCTATATAATCTAACAGCTAAAAGCTAACTGCTAAAAGCTATATACTTACAGCTCCCGTCAGCATTTCCCTGGCGTTTTCCAGTGCAGCCGCAGTAGGTCTTTCCCCACTCAGCATCTGTGCAATCTTATTCACCCGCTCTTCTTCCGACAGTAAACGTACGCTGGTGGTTACTTTATCTGCTTTAGCATCTTTATATACAAAGTAATGCGCATCTGCTTTACCGGCTATTTGTGGCTGATGCGTGATACAGATGATCTGGTGAGATTTCGCCAGGTCCTTCAGGATCACACCTACCTGCCGGGCTGCTTCTCCGGAAATACCGGTATCGATTTCATCGAAGATCATGGTAGGTAAGGCTACCGACTGTGCCACCAACGATTTGATACAAAGCATCAAACGACTCAGTTCTCCCCCGGAAGCTACTTTGCCTACCGGTGCAAACTGGTTGCTCTTGTTGGCGTCAAATAAAAATTCAATGGTATCTTGTCCGTAAGGATTCAGTTCCCCTACGACAATATCTACTTTCAGGCGGGCATTAGGCATGCCTACCTGCGCCAGCAATGTATTAACATGCTTTTCGAAAGGAACGGATTGTTCCTGTCTTTGTGCCGTAATAACAGCGGCGCTTTGTTGCAGACTTTCTTTCAGGCGTGCCTGCTCCAGTTCCAGGGTAGCCAGTTGCTCGTCCAGGTTCAGTACATCCTCTACTTTAATCGCCAACGCATCTTTGATGGCCAGCAATTCATCGGTAGTGTGTACCCCATGTTTCTTGAACAGGCGATAACCCAATGCCATCCGCTCGTTCACTACTTCTATCCGTTGCGCATCATACTGTACCTGGTCATTAATACTCTCTACTTCTCCTGCAATATCCTGCAGTTCCAGGTAGGTGGATAATAAACGTTCTGATACCGCCGGCATCTCTTTATGAAAGCCTGCGAGTGCTTGCAGGGAGGATTGTAGTTGTTTTAATTGCTGCAAAATAGGCTGCTCATCTTCTTTCAGCTGAAAGTAAACACGGTTCAGCGTGTTCTTGATTTCTTCCGCATGACTCAAGGTTTGCAATTCTATTTCCAGGTCTTCTATTTCCTGTGGGCTGAAACCCGCTTCAGATAGCTCATCCAGCAGGAAACGGTTATAATCCAGTTCCTTGTTGGCGCTATCCCGGTTATCGAAGAGTTGTTTATATTTTTTTTGTACCTGCACATACTGTACAAATACCTGATGGTATTGCTGCAGTGCTGCCGGTTTATTCACCAGGGCATCAATCACTTCCCGTTGAAAATCTGCATTGCCCAGTGCCAGTGTATCGAACTGCTGATGCAGGTCTACCAGGTAGCCGCTTAACTCCGTTAACTGGGAATTATTGACGGGGGTATCATTTACAAAAGCCCTTGATTTACCGGTAGCACTCACTTCTCTCCGGATAATGAGCTGATCTTCCAGGTCCAGTTCATGTTGCTGAAAAAAGGCAGCTACCTGGGATTTTTTTACTTTAAAAAATCCTTCGATAATACATTTACCTGTTTTATCGAATAATACGCCCGGGTCGGCCCTTTCTCCCAGGATCAGGGAAATGGCGCCTAATAGTATAGATTTACCTGCACCGGTTTCTCCGGTGATCACATTCAGGTTCCCTGAAAAGTCAACTTCCAGGTGATCGATAATTGCGTAATTCTTGATCGTTAATCGCTGTAACATAAGTAAGGAAATTCCTTTATGATGTTGAAAGCTTAGGTTCCATTTACCCGCTGAATGCCTGCTTTGGCACGCTGGTCAAGGGAATTCTTATAATCATGCCCTTTCATGCTCAGACAACGCTGATAACATTCCAGAGCTTTGGCTTTTTCGTTTCTCTTTTCGTAAATGTAACCCATTTGAAGCGAAGCCCTCGCCGCATAATATTCCGGCCGGTTGCTGCCCACTTTAACGGTTACATCATACATGGCAATCGCCTGGTCATCTTGTCCGCTTTCATCGTAAATACGCCCTAAACGGTAAGCATATTCCAGTTTATCTTCCATGGCCGGGAAATCGGCTGCTTTCCTGGTGAGCAGCATACTCAGCGCCTTCGGGAAATATCCGCCATCGCTCAGCAACCGTACCCGCAGTAAAAAAGGATTAGGCCATTTACCGGCTTTCGCCTCTTTCAGCGCCTGTTTGTCTGCATCCGTTTCCAATCCACCTTTCGTCATAATCATGGCCCGGTACTTATCTGCTGATGCCTGATCTCCTTCCAGGTAATAATACCAGCTCAATCGCTGTAAACACTCCTTCACATAAAATTTACCCTTGAAATTATTGACAAACCGCTCCAGGTAGATGTGTGCATCTGTATCCAGTCTTGTTAGTTTTAATAACCCCATTACATAATTGTAATACTGGATATCCGCATATTCTGCGGTGTCGTTCCGCTCCTGTAAGACCTTTAAGCCTATTGCCGCCTTCTGGTTATTCAATGACAGGTTAGCCACCATCAGGGCAAACAGGTAATTATTTTTAGTATCCAGCTGCTTCCGTTGCAAAAACTCCCAGGTATCTTCCGGTTTGTTCACAATAAAAAGCATCAGGTAACAATAGTAGTAATAAGACTCTTCCCTGAACATTTTTGCTTCGGGGGCATTGCTCTCAATGAACTTATTCACATTGCCCATCCCATCTTTTATGCTCCCTTTCAACCCCAGGATATTGGTGATCCATTTATAACCTTCCGGGATCGTACCAAACACTGTTTGCATAGCACCCAATAAAAGGTTGTTGGGTACAAAGTTGGGAAAACGCTGTTGGTTCTCTTTCAGCATCATGTACGCTTTCCGGATTTCCCAGGTGGCGTCCCATTTCTCATCAAACTTTATCTTGATCAGCGCCCACTGAAACTTGATAGCTGCCTGCGTATACAGGTAATAAGGAGAGTCCTCTGAACCTTCCGCCATCTTATCCAGCCGGAAAGAACGCAAACTTCTTTTCCGGGAATATTCTGCCGGATCTTCATTAAAGAAGAGCGGAAAAAAATCTGCATAGTTATCCAGAAAATAAGGCGCCAGGTTATCCGGATGCTCTTTCTTCTCTGCTTCCAGCAAAGCCCTGCCCGTAGTAAGACGCAATTGCATAATGGCATCATATGCCTGCTCACAACGGGTATTGAAATCAAATACTTTCTGCCTGGCACTAACGTTCAACCCTACACTCAAACAAAGCAACAATGAAAAAATAATACGCATACGGGGAAAAATTCCAGAAATTAAAGGCCAAATCTCACATATCATCTTCCAAATCCCAAATAACAATTCACATTTTTTAAAGTTGCATTGCCCCATCCAATTCCCTGCCACAAAATAAAAGAACTACTACGCAAGGTACCTGCGTAAAGGCACCGGACACAAAGCTAATATAATTAGTAAAACAAAACTAAATAAATTAGTATATTTTTTTACACGTATACCCAAACGAAAAAAGGGCATCCTAAGATGCCCTTTAAAATTCTTATATCTGACTTCGTTTGATTAGATCGTCACGGTTGCTTCCAGGTCATTATCTACCAGGATACGGCCACAATGCTCGCAAACGATGATCTTCTTGTGCTGACGGATTTCTGCCTGACGCTGAGGCGGAATAGCATTGAAGCAACCACCACAGGAATCACGCTCTACTGTTACCACAGCCAGACCGTTACGGTAGTTCTTACGGATTTTTTCGTAAGCCTGCAGTAAACGTGGATCTACCTTGGTTTTAGCATCTTCACTTTCTTTA